>NZ_JBNAZM010000003.1:0-196951 GCF_051195215.1 Arhodomonas sp. AD133
CACGGCGCGCCTCGCGCCTTGCCCCATCGGCGCACAGACCGGCTGACGCATGACAATACTTCTGAGAAGATTAGTAAACACTAAGGGCGAAAAGGGGCCACGAAGGACATAGGAGCTGGAGGGCGTGGCGGTGGTTTCGTAGTCCGAGATCCAAGTATTGGGTTTCAAGTTCCAAATGTGTTCCGCCGTGCCTATGCCACTGGCGCTGAATCACCCTCAGCGGGTTCGGTTGCTGTCCCTCGGACACTCTTGTGACTGCCCGCTCGGACCGCCCGTCGTTGAACGGTAGGACGGTTGGAGCGACGCGGAACACGCCACGCATCGTCTCACATGGCGTCTGCAAGCCGCTTTTCGGGCCAGCGATGCAGGCGGATAATGCGGATCCGGTGCCACGGATAGACGTGAATCGCTGGCCGACACGCCGGGCGAAGAGATGTCGGCTGCTGAAGGCAGCCAACCTACCGTGGCTCGTTTCCGTGTTTGGGGCTCAAGCCGGGTAGGTCGGCTGCACTTGGCAGCCGACATCTCTGCGACGGGTATGTCGGCCAGCGCTGTGCGCTTGCCGACCTGCGGCGACTGTTCAGCGATGTTCATGCACAGCGCGCTTGACCGGCAACGGAGTACCTACGCGTGACTCGTTCCCGTGTTTGGGGCTCAAATTCCAGACCTCGGGCTGCTCGAGAACGCGCAGCATCGCGGCGTAACCCCAAAGCGGTTCGGGATGGGCGGGGCGGACGACGACGGGAGCGCATGCCGCCAGGGAGGGCGGCATACGAGCTTACAGGGATGTACTCACGGCGTCTCCCGTCGTCGTCCACCCCGCCCATCCGTAGCAGAGCATTCGAATTACCCGCCCGCATCGCGGTTTGCGGTCATTCGGCGCCCACTACCTGGCCACCCGGGGCTTGGCATTTTCGACACATGGTGTGGCTACGGCGCCGCATACAAAAAAACCCCGGCCTGAGCCGGGGTTTTTTCAAAGCCGTGCGTCCCGCAGGCGGCTTACTGCTCGTCGAGGAAGCTCCGCAGCGACTCCGAGCGCGTCGGGTGGCGGAGCTTGCGCAGGGCCTTCGCCTCGATCTGACGGATGCGCTCGCGGGTGACGTCGAACTGCTTGCCGACCTCCTCGAGGGTATGGTCGGTGTTCATGTCGATGCCGAAGCGCATGCGCAACACCTTCGCCTCACGGGGCGTGAGTCCGCCGAGCACGCCGCGCACCGACTCCTTCAGGCCCTCCCGGGTGGCCGAGTCCACGGGCGACATGACGTTGATGTCCTCGATGAAATCGCCCAGGTGCGAATCCTCGTCGTCGCCGATGGGCGTCTCCATGGAGATCGGCTCCTTGGCGATCTTGAGCACCTTGCGGACCTTGTCCTCGGGCATCTCCATGCGCTCGGCGAGCTCCTCGGGCTGCGGCTCGCGGCCCATTTCCTGGAGCATCTGGCGCGAGACCCGGTTGAGCTTGTTGATCGTCTCGATCATGTGCACCGGGATACGGATGGTCCGCGCCTGGTCGGCGATAGAGCGGGTAATCGCCTGGCGGATCCACCATGTGGCATAGGTGGAGAACTTGTAGCCGCGACGGTACTCGAACTTGTCCACCGCCTTCATCAGGCCGATGTTGCCCTCCTGGATGAGGTCCAGGAACTGCAGCCCTCGGTTGGTGTACTTCTTGGCGATGGAGATCACGAGACGCAGGTTGGCCTCGACCATCTCCTTCTTCGCCCGCCGGGCCTTGGCCTCGCCAATGGACATCCGACGGTTGATCTCCTTGATCTCCGCCACGGGCAGTCCGGTGGCCTCACGGATCGCCGCGAGCTTCGCCTGCGCCTCGAGCACCGCGTCCTTGTGCTCGGCCAGCCCCTCGGAATACGCCTTGCCCGCATCGATGAGCTCGTCCACCCACTTGGGATCGGACTCCCGGCCCGGGAAGCTCTTGATGAACTCCTTGCGCGGCATGCCGGCGCGTTTGCACACGACCCGCATGGCCTCGCGCTCCATGCCGCGCACCCGCTCGACGGCCTTGCGCAGGTTGTCGGCGAGGCCGTCGACGACCTTGGGCACGAACTTCACCGACAGGAAGAGATTCGCCATCTCCTCGCGGATCTCGTCGGCGCGCGCCTTGTCACCGGCTTCGAGGCACTGCACGAGCTGTTCGTGAAGCTCGCCGAGGCGACCGAAAATCTGTGCCGCGACTTCCGGATCCGGTCCGTTGTCCGCGGAGGCGGCCTCGTCGTCCTCATCCTCGCTCTCGGCGGCCGGTGCCGTGGGCGCATCGCCCTCGAGAGAGTCGCGAAACCCACCGATGAGGTCGGACAGGCGCATGTCACCCGTGTGCACATGCTCATAAAGTCCGAGCAGCGCCCGCGCCGACTCGGGATAATAGGCGAGCGCACGCAATACCTGGTCGAGACCTTCCTCGATGCGTTTGGCGAGCTCGATCTCCCCCTCGCGGGTGAGCAGCTCCACGGTGCCCATCTCACGCATGTACATGCGCACCGGATCGGTGGTGCGGCCGAATTCCGCATCCACCGACGCCAGCGCCGCGGCCGCTTCCTCGGCCTCGTCCTCGTCCGTGGTGACGGCGGCATCGCTCAGGAGCAGTTCGTCGGAGTCCGGCGCCTGCTCATGGACGGTAATGCCCATGTCGTTGATCATGCCGATGATATCCTCGATCTGCTCGGGATCGACGATATCGTCCGGCAGGTGATCGTTGACCTCGGCGTAGGTAAGGTAGCCCTGCTCCTTACCCCGTGCGATCAGCTCTCTGATCTGTGACTGCTGGTCCTGGCTTGCCATAATCCGTCAAGATGTTGGGTGGTGGGGGTATGTATCCGGACGCAACTGAACCGCGCATTATAGCGGGAAACAGGCACTTGACAACTACCGTAGGGTAATGGGTATGAATTAGCGTTGTTTCAATGCCACCCATTCAGCCCATTCGTCGCTTGTCAACTCGCCACGCTGCAATCTTTCGTTCAAGTATTGCAGCCGTTTTTCGTTCCTCAACGCCCGGATACGCGCGATAGCGTCAGCGAATTCTCGCTCCAGACCTTCTTCGGGCACCATGTGATCCCAGGTCGCCAACCGCCAGAGTGATGTCTCGTGGGCGGAATCCCTGAACCGCTCGAGCAAAGCTCCTGCTGTGACATGCGGCTCATTCCGGGTAATTTCAAGCAGTTGTGCGAGCAGTTCCACGCCCGGCAGCTCCTCCAACCCGGCGAGCTCGCCACTGTAGTCGGCAGCCGCCCCGAGTGCCGGGCGATGCAACAGCAAGGCGATCGCCAGCCTCACGGGGGTGCGCCGCACCGCCCTCGCGGCGTCCGACGAACGGCGATTTTCCGGAGCACGTTGAGGCGTCGAAACACTGTGATCGCCGTCGATCACCGCCTCAACGTACTCGGCATCGAGCTGCGCCAGCCCGGCCAGCCGACCGATCATCATGCGCCGGTAAACGTCGGGGGGCAGGCGCCGCAGCAGTGGCACGGCACGATCCACCAGGCGCGCCCGCCCGTCCATGCTCGTCATGTCCACCGCTTCGGCAAGGTGGTCGAACAACCAGTCCGACAGCGGCTCGGCCTGCCCGAGAAGCGCCTCGAACCCGTCCCGGCCGCGCTCGCGCACCAGGCTGTCCGGGTCCTCGCCCTCCGGCAGGAACAGGAACCGGATCTGGCGGCCGTCGCGCAAGGCCGGCAGGCTACTCTCCAGCGCCCGCCACGCCGCCTGGCGGCCGGCCTCGTCCCCGTCGAAGCAGAACACCAGATCGCCGGTGACCCGAAACAGCCGCTCGACCTGGCGCGTGCCCGTGGACGTGCCCAGCGTCGCGACCGCGCGCGTTAGCCCGAACTGAGCAAGCGCCACCACGTCCATGTAGCCCTCGACCACGACCACATCCGAAGGATTGCGGTCGGACTCCAGCACCTCGTAGAGCCCGTAGAGCTCGCTGCCCTTGTGGAAAACCGGCGTTTCCGGGGAGTTGAGGTACTTTGGCTCACCATCGCCCAGCACCCGACCGCCGAAACCGATGACCCGCCCCCGGCGGTCACGGATCGGGAACATGATGCGGTCGCGAAAGCGGTCGTAACCGCCACCACCCTCCCGCGTGACCAGCAACCCGGCACGGGCCAGCGTGTCGCGGTCACCGATCTCGCGCAGCAGGTTGTCCCACCCGGGAGGCGCGAACCCCAGACCGAACCGCTTCGCCATCTCGCCGGTCAGCCCCCGGCGCCGCAGATACCCGACCGCACGCTCGCGATCCGGGTGCTGGCGCAGCCAGCGCTGGTAGAGCTCATTCGCCCGGGCGAGCACCCGGTAGAGCTCATCCTGCCCCTCGACGCGCGTCTCCCGCGCCTGCTCCGGCACCTCGAGACCCGCCATCTGCGCGAGCGCGGCCACCGCCTCGCGGAAATCCATCCGGTCGTACTCCATCAGAAACCGGATGGCCGTGCCGTGAGCACCACAACCGAAGCAGTGGTAGAACTGCTTGGTGGGGCTCACCGTGAACGAGGGGGTTTTCTCGCTGTGGAAAGGGCAGAGCGCGTGATAGTTGGCGCCGCCACGCTTGAGCTGGACGCGCTCGCCGACGACGTCGACGATATCGACGCGGGCGAGGAGCTCATCGAGGAACTGATCGGGAATACGACCGGCCATCGCCTACGGCAACGACCGGCACGCGCGCCGGTCGTCGATCAATCGGAGAGGCGGGCCTTCACACGCGCGCTCACCGCGCTCATGTCGGCACGCCCCTGAACCTTGGGCTTGAGCACGCCCATCACGCGCCCCATGTCGCGCACCGACGCCGCACCGGTCTCGGCGACCGCCGCCTCGACCAGGCCGTCGATCTCCGCGTCGGTCAGCGGCTGCGGCAGGAACTCCGCGATGATTTCGAGCTCGGTACGTTCCTTCTCGGCAAGGTCTTCGCGCCCTGCCTGCTCGTACTGCTCCAGGGCCTCCCGCCGCTGCTTGACCATCTTCGAGAGCACGGCGGTGACATCCGCATCGGTCAGCTCCGCGCGGCTGTCCACCTCCTGCTGCTTGATGGCCGCCGTGATCATTCGCAGGATGCCCACCCGCGACTTGTCGCCGGCGCGCATCGCCTGTTTCACGGCATCGGTGATCTCGACCTTGAGTGCGCTCATTCGACGTGCCGCACCCTCGATCAGTACATGCGCATGCGACGCTGCTCGCGCTGGAGACGCTTCATATGCCGCTTGACGGCCGCGGCCTGCTTGCGCTTGCGCACCTGGGTCGGCTTCTCGTAAGACTCACGGCGGCGAATCTCGGAGAGCACACCGGCCTTCTCGCAGGAACGCTTGAAGCGGCGCAGAGCAACCTCGAAGGGCTCGTTCTCGCGGACCTTTACGTGCGGCATGAACCAATCACCTTCCTTAAACTGCTGAAAGCTGTACAATTGGCCGGCTCACAGGCCGGAGCCAAGGCGCGATAGTCTATACGCGCACTCTGGTAAATGCAAAAGGCGCCGGCAATTTTTCACTGGACGAGCGTGACCCGCCATGCCTGTGCTCGGGATCGAGACCTCCTGCGACGAAACCGGCGTCGCCGTCTACGACGGCGCCAGGGGCCTGCTCGCGCACCGTCTGCACAGCCAGATCGACACCCACGCCCGATACGGCGGCGTCGTCCCCGAGCTCGCCTCGCGCGACCATATACGCAAGCTCGCGCCGCTCATCCGTGAAGCGCTCACGGACGCCGGCATATCACGCCATGGCCTCGACGGCGTGGCCTACACCCGCGGGCCCGGTCTCGCCGGGGCATTGCTCGTGGGCGCGGCCACTGCACGCAGCCTCGCCTATGCGCTGGATATCCCCGCCGCGGGCATCCACCACATGGAAGCCCATCTGCTCGCACCGCGTCTGGAGGCGGATCCGCCAGCCTTCCCGTTCGTCGCCCTACTGGTCTCCGGCGGTCATACCATGCTCGTCCAGGTCGCCGGGGTCGGACGCTACCGCCTGCTTGGTGAGAGTGTAGACGATGCCGCCGGCGAAGCATTCGACAAGACCGCCAAACTGCTCGGCCTCGGCTACCCGGGCGGCCCCGCCGTGGAGAAAGCGGCGCGTGAGGGTGACCCGAAGCGTTTCCGCTTCCCCCGCCCGATGACCGACCGCCCCGGGCTCGATTTCAGCTTCAGCGGCCTGAAAACGCATACGCTCAACACTGTCCAGCGCGAGGGCGACGACCCGCAGACCCGGGCCGACGTGGCCAGAGCCTTCCAGGATGCGGTTATAGACACCCTCGCCATCAAGTGCCGCCGGGCGCTGCAGGCCACCGCTACGCCACGGCTCGTCATCGCCGGCGGCGTAGGCGCCAACGCCGCCCTGCGCGAACGCCTCGCCGAAGTCGCCGAGGCCCACCACGCCCGCGTGTTCTACCCGCGCCCCGAATTCTGCACCGACAACGGCGCCATGGTCGCCTACGCCGGCCACCTGCGGCTCGCCGCCGGCGAGTCCGAGCCCACGGCCTTCGACGTGGCGCCGAGGTGGGATCTGGAAAGTCTCTCGCCGCCGAGCGGCGAGAGCCGAAAGTAGCAAGTTCAAAGTTGAAAGCGGCGCGCTCTGGGGGAACGGCATACGGTACGACTAATGGCAGTTCCCGGGAGCATCGCTTTCGACATGAATGCCGTGGTTATAGGCCCTGCGTCGTACGCAATGGCACAGCCCATGCCGCTTTCAACTTGAACCTTTCAACTCGCCACGGCTACGGCAGCAGCCGATGCATCCACCGCACCAGCCGCCGTGTGCGGGCGCTGAAAAGCTGTTCGGCGTATAGCGTGTTGGCCGCACGACGGTGGATCTGGGCAAGCGTCGGGTAGGCGTGGATGGCAGCCGAGAGGCTGCCGAGCTTCACGCCCGCCTGCATGGCGAGCACGATCTCGTGAAGCAGCTCACCGCCGTGGGCACCGAGGATGGTCGCCCCCAGTATGCGCCCGCGACAGGTCGTGAGCTGCAGCCGGCCGTGGGGCTCGGCCTCGGCCAACGCCCGGTCCACTTCGGCGAAGGGAAACTCCAGCACCCGCGCGTCGTCGTAGCGTTCCAGGGCTTCCGAGGCGGCGAGCCCCACCCGGGCGAGCTCCGGGTCGGTATAAGTCACCCACGGCACAACCCGGTAATCGGCCCGTTTCGGCACGCGGAACACGGCGTTGGCTATCACGATACCGGCCTGGTACTCGGCCATGTGCGTGAACGGATACAGGCCGGTGACGTCACCGCAGGCATAGATGTGGGGTTCACTGGTACGCAGACGGGCATCGACGCCGATGCCGCGGCGGTCGAAACGCACGTTGGCGGTATTGAGATCGAGCGCCTCGACGTTGGGCGCGCGTCCGGCGGCAACCAGGATGCGATCGACGGTGAGCGGCAAGTGCTCCTCGCCCTGGCGGAGCTGCAAGGTCACGCCGTCACGATCGCGCTCCACCCGGTCGAGGCGCGCCCCGAGGCGGAAACGAACACCCTCGCGCGCGAGGATCGCGCGCAGCTCCGCGGCGAACGCCGGCTCCTCCTTTGGCATCACCTCGGCGGCCAGTTCCACCACCGTCACCTGGCTACCCAATCGCTGGAACGCCTGGGCGAGCTCCATGCCCACCGGCCCCGCACCCACGACCGCGAGGCGCCGGGGTAACTCCCGCAAAGCGAATACGTCCTCGTTGGTGAGATAGCCCGCTTCGGCGAGCCCGGGCACCGGCGGCGCAACGGGGCGCGACCCCGTGGCGATCACGAAACGTCGCGCGGCAATCCGCTCGCCCTTGACCTGCACCTCGCGCGGGTTGACGAAACGCGCCTCGCCGAAGAGTACGTCCACGCCGTAGCCACGAAAGCGCTCCGGGTCATCGTGTGCCTGGATGGTATCGATGACCGCCCGAACCCGGTCGCTGACGGCACCCAGATCCACCTGCGGCGAGTAGCTCGGCAGACCGAACTCCCCGCCACGGCGCATGAGCTGGGCGACCTGTGCGGAACGGATCAGCGTCTTGCTCGGCACGCAGCCGTAGTGCAGGCAATCCCCGCCGAGACGCGGTTCGCGCTCCACGAGCGCGACATCGAGGCCGAGCTGCCCGGCCACGCTCGCCGTGACCAGCCCACCGACGCCACCGCCGATCACGAGTAGGTCCTTCATCCCCCGATCTCCCTTCGACCAACGGCCTGGATCACTAATGCTCCTGCTCCGAAGGCGCCACCCGCCAGCGCCGCACGAGCCGCGGCAGGAACGCCACCGCGGCGAACACCCCCAACGCGATCAGCACTGCCTGGACCGCACCCTGCCCGCCGGCGACGGCGGTCGCGCCCGCGTGCCCGATCCAGGCGTAGGCGAGGGCCCCCGGCGCCATGCAAACCAGACTCGCGAGCAGGTAATGCAGCAGCGGTATACGCGTCAGCCCCAAAGCGTAGTTGAGCAGATTGAAAGGAAATATGGGTACCAGGCGGGTAAACGCGACGAAACGCCAGCCCTCCGCTTCCACGCCATCGATCAATCGCCGCAGGCGCCCGCCGGTGCGGCGCGCCACCCAGTCCGCGGCCAGGTAACGAGCGGTCACGAACGCGACGGTCGCCCCGACCGTGGCGCCGAGCAGCGCATACGCGGCGCCCGCCCAGGGGCCGAACAGCACGCCCGCAGCGATGGTGAACACCGACCCCGGCAGAAACACCACCGTCGCCACCGCATACCCGCCCATGAACGCCAGTGGCGCCCACACGCCCAGCGCATCGAGTCGTGCGCGCAGCACGGTCACGGTGAGCTCGTCGCGATGCCAAAGCGCCAGAGCAATGGCAGCAGCAAGGAGTACGACAACGGCGAGGCGCAACGCACGGGATCGGGTCATGCTTTCTCCGGCAAGGCCTGATTCATCGGTCGCTCAGTTGACCCGGTCAGTCTGCCGGACGGGCTCGGCGGGCTGCATCAGTAATAACCACAGGGTCTGCTCGCGGCGGGAGCGGAAACGCCCCAGCCCGATGCGCATCGCCACGTGGCCATCGCGTGGGGCGGCGCGGTAAGTGCCGAACAGGCGATCCCACCACGGCAGGTTGAAACCGTAGTTGCTGTCCGTCTCCGGCTGCCAGAGGGAATGGTGCACGCGGTGCATGTCGGGGGTCACCACGATCAGCCGCAGCCAGCGATCCAGGGTATCGGGCAGGCGCAGGTTGGCGTGATTGAACAACGAGGTCGCATTCAGCAACACCTCGAAAGCGATCACCGCGGTGACGCTCGCCCCGAGCAACGCCACTACAGCCATCTTGTAAAGCATGGAGACAACGATCTCCAGCGGGTGAAAGCGTACGCCGGTGGTGATATCGAACTCCAGATCGCTGTGGTGCACGCGGTGCATCCGCCACAGCCAAGGCAGCCGGTGCATGGCGAGGTGCTGTGCCCATATGGCGAAATCCAGCACCAACAACGCGGCGACGAAAGCGACCGCAGCCGGCAATCCGGCCCATCGGAGCAGACCAACGCCGGATGAATCGGCCCACAGAGCAACACCGACGGCTAGCAGCGGGAAGACGAAGCGCAACACCAGAGCATCGATGGCGAGCATCGCCAGATTCGGCCACCAACGTCCGCGCCGGCGCACGGTCGTCCGGCGCGGGCGCCCCAGCTCACCGAGCCCGAGCAGGGCGAGCACACCGAGAAACACGCCGAGCCGCAGGCCCGGTTCCTGCTGCACGACCCAGTCGGCAAGCCGAACCGTCTCCTCCATGGGCGCTCCTTGGGCGGCTGCTCATCGCGGGGCATAATGGCTTTTACTAATCCGATCACAGGTAATGCCACGTGTCAGAGCGCTTGTGCGGTTTGGCTGCAAGACGCGCGAGCGAAGGCGTGGCGAGGCTCACGTCGAGGGAGCGCAACGCCGCAGCCGGGCCGCACAAGCGCTCCCTTCGGGCGAGCCTGTCGGGCTCGCTGACACGGGGCATTACCTGTGATCGGATTAGTATGTTCCCGTGCCGGCATCGGCGCGACAACCATTACCATCGAGTGGAGGTCATGACCTTGGTTGACTATATCGCCACAGGGCGGTTCCCGCACACTCGGATGCGGCGGATGCGCCGCGACGACTTCTCGCGCCGGCTCATGCGCGAACACACCCTGACCGCCGATGACCTCATCTACCCGGTCTTCGTACTCGATGGCGAGAACCGTCGCGAGGCAGTCCCTTCCATGCCGGGCGTCGAGCGCCAGAGCGTCGACCTGCTGGCCGCGGAGGCGGAACACATCGCCGCGCTGGGGATTCCCGCGATCGCACTGTTCCCGGTCACGCCGCCGGAGCGAAAGAGCCTGGACGCCGCCGAGGCCTGGAACCCCCAGGGCATCGCTCAGCGTGCCGTACGCGCGATCAAGGACGCGGTCCCCGGGCTCGGCATAATCACCGACGTGGCACTGGACCCGTTCACCAGCCATGGTCAGGACGGACTGCTCGATACCGATGGCTACGTGATGAACGACGAGACGGTCGAGGCGCTGACGCGCCAGGCGCTCTCCCACGCCGAGGCGGGCGCGGACGTGGTCGCGCCCTCGGACATGATGGACGGGCGCATCTCTGCCATCCGCGGGGCATTCGAGCGTGATCGGCACACCCTCACCCGCATCCTCGCCTACTCGGCCAAGTACGCCTCGAGCTTCTATGGGCCCTTCCGGGATGCGCTGGGCTCGGCCGGCAACCTGGGCAAGGCCGACAAGAAGACCTATCAGATGGACCCGGCCAACTCCGACGAAGCGCTGCGCGAAATCGCCCAGGACATGGACGAGGGCGCCGACATGGTGATGATCAAGCCGGGCATGCCGTACCTCGACATCATCCACCGCGCCAAGCACGAGCTGGGCGTGCCCACTTTCGCCTACCAGGTCAGTGGCGAGTACGCCATGCTCCGCGCCGCCGAGGCCAATGGCTGGCTCGACGGACGCGCCTGCGCCGTGGAAGCGCTCACCGCCTTCAAGCGCGCTGGCGCCGACGGCGTACTCACTTACTTCGCCAAGGACGTGGCGGGCTGGCTGAAGGGCGCGTAATCGCGCCCGGTGAGAAGCGGCAAGCACCAAGTTCAACGAGGAAAGCCCACGATCACCGAAGGGCTTTCCACTTTGATCTTTCGACTTGAGACTGTTTTCTATGGACCGCTACGCCGTAATGGGCAACCCCATCGCCCACTCCAAATCACCGCGCATTCACCAGCTGTTCGCCGAGCAGACGGGGCAGGCGCTGACCTACGAGAAGATTCTCGTGCCCGCGGGCGGTTTCGCCGCCGCCGTGGCGGAGTTCGAGGCGGCAGGGGGGTTGGGGCTCAACGTCACGGTGCCGTTCAAGGGGGATGCCTGGGCGCTGGCCGACAATCTCTCGGATCGCGCCGAACGGGCGCGGGCGGTGAATACACTAATCATCAGCGAGGCGGGCCTGTACGGCGACAACACCGACGGTACCGGCCTCGTACGCGACTTGCGCGACAACCACGGCGTCCGACTCAACGGCGCGCGGCTGTTGCTGCTGGGGGCCGGCGGGGCGGCCCGGGGCGTGCTGCCCTCCCTGCTCGCCGAAAATCCCGCCCGAGTCCATATCGCCAATCGCACCGGCGAGAAAGCCTCGACGCTCGCCGCCGATTTCGCCGACCTGGGCGAGACCGACGGCGGCGGTTTCGAGACCCTGGATGATGGGGAACGCTTCGACGTGGTCATCAACGCCACCGCAGCCGGGCTCTCCGGGGAAATTCCACCGCTGCCGGAAACCCTGCTGGCCGCTGGCGCCACCTGCTACGACATGGTTTACGCCGATGAACCCACCGCCTTCGTGCGCTGGGCGCAAGCACACGGGGCCGCGCAGGCCCTGGACGGGCTGGGCATGCTGGTGGAGCAGGCCGCCGAGTCGTTCTTCCTCTGGCGCGGGCAACGCCCGGATACCGACGCGGTAATAAACACACTGCGCGGCACATGAACGGCCTGGACGCCGCCACCGATATCAACGCCATTCTGGTCCTGCTGGTGGGGGGCGCCACCGCCGCCTCGATGCTGCTGCGCGCCGCCTGCCACCGCATCGATATCCCGCCGCTGGTGGGCTTCCTCCTGCTCGGAATCGGCCTGAGCACCCTCGATGCGTTCTACGGCTTCATCACAACACCGGTTCGCGACGGTGTCGAAATGCTCGCCAGCCTGGGCCTGGTCGCCCTGCTGTTCCGCGTGGGTCTCGGCCTCGACCTCCGCAACCTGCTGGCCAAGCTGCCCGGCGCCAGTCTCATCTGGATCGGCAACGTCGCGGTCTCCGGCTTCGCCGGCTACGCCGCCGCACGCTGGGGGCTCGGTCTCGCCCTGATTCCGTCGCTGGTGGTGGCCGTGGCGCTCACCGCGACGAGCATCGGTGTGGCCGTCCCAATCTGGCAGGACGCAGGCATGCTGAACGGCGACGCGGGCACCCTTACCGTGGATGTGGCCGAGCTGGACGATGTCTCGGGCGTAGTACTCATGGCGCTTCTTTTCGCGGTCATGCCGGTACTGCAGTTCGGTGACGGCACGTTCTGGGAATCGCTCGGTGTTGCCGCCGGCGAGCTCACACTGCGCTTCTTGGGGTTCATCGCCTTCTGCTGGCTCTTCGCCCATTTCGCCGAGCCGGCGCTACATCGTTTTCTACGGCGCTGGGAGCGGCCACCGGAACGGCTGCTCACCGTTGTCGGCCTGGGTGCCGCCATCGCCGCGATCGCCGGGGTGCTGGGGTTTTCGCTGGCCATTGGCGCCCTGTTCGCGGGCGTGATGTTCAGCGCCTACCCGGAGCGTGTCCAGTCCGAAAGCGCCTATCGCCTGCTCTACGACTTCCTCACCCCGTATTTCTTCATAGCCATCGGCATGCGGCTGGAGCCCATGCTGCTGCCGGCGGCCCTCGGCGCGGGTGCCGTGCTACTCGTCGCGGCGGTCGCGGGCAAGCTCGCCGGCACCTACCTGCCCGCGCGCCTGACCACCGATCGCGCCTCCGCGCAACTCATCGCGCTCAGCATGGTCCCGCGCGCCGAGATCGCCATGGTGGTCGTCCACCAGGCCCACCGCCTGTGGCCGGAGGCCGTAACCGCCAAGCTCTATGGCGCCATGACGGTGGTGACACTGGCGACCTGTGTCGTCACACCACCGCTACTGAGCCGCTTGCTGGAGCGCCATAGCACGAATGCCCAGCGTTGAACCCGCAGGTGGACGGAGCAACGCGACGTCCACCATTCGATGGAGGGCGAGCTGCAAGTTGAAAGCTGAAAGCTAAAAGTTGCAAGTGCGGCACCCGACCCGATGTACGCCGATCGTGATGGCGCGACGCTAGATTACGCCAACATGAGGCCGGGAGGTTCACGGCCGCAAACGGGGGCAAACCACAACCTTCAGGAAAAGGTGGCCTACGCGTAGCTCCTTCCACCCTACTTTTCCGCACCTGGCAACGACCAGGTAACCGATGCATCCACCGCGCCACCGCGCGGCGTCGCTTATCGTAGACGCTCGCCGCACTTGAAACTTGCGACTTTCGACTTGTCACTCGCCTCGCCAGCGGCGCAGGCTTCACACGATCGGGGGCTCGGGGTCGTCGCCCTGCCACTCCTGGTCTTCCTCGAGCTCGCGATTGAAGGCCTTGACGTAGCGGGCGACGCGGCGGACGGCATCGAAGCGGGCGATGTGGAACAGCGCCTCGCCCTCATGGACGAGAGGCAGGTTGTTGCGGCCGATGACGATACCGCTGGTGATGGCCTCCACCGCGATCTCTTTCTCGCCGAAAGGGTCGGCGATGAACCCCAGGGCCTGCCCCTGCTGGACGTGGGCACCCAGTGCCACGATGGCGCGGAACATGCCGTCCTGCTCGGCGCGGACCCAGGTGCTGTTGTTGGCGGCGTAGCTCTCACGCGCCCGCCGCCGTGACCGGCTCGGCGCAATCATGCCGAGATGGCGCATGACCTGGACCACGCCCTGCACGCCGGCTTTGATGGACTGCTCGTCGAAACGCAGCGCCTCTCCCGCCTCGTAGGTCACCACCGGACGGCTCTCGTCGTTACACACCTGTCTCAGGCTGCCCTCGATCAGGGGCGTGTTGATGATCACGGGGGTTCCGAAGGCTTGCGCCATCGCCTCGCAATCGGGATCGTCAAGGTTCGCGCGGACCTGGGGCAGATTCTCACGGTGAATCGCCCCGGTGTGCAGATCGATGACGTGAGTCGCCTTGGCCAGAATCTCGGTACGGAACAGGTTGGCAAGGCGGCTGGCCAGCGACCCGCGCTCGCTGCCGGGAAAGGCGCGGTTGAGATCGCGCCGGTCGGGCAGGTAGCGGGACCGGTCGGTGAAACCGAAGACGTTGACGATGGGCACGGCGAGCAGCGTACCGCGCAGGCGGCGCAGAGCGGGGAGCTGCAGGAGCCGCCGGATGATCTCCACACCGTTGATCTCGTCGCCGTGGATGGCGGCATTGACCAGGAGTACGGGCCCTTCCCGGCGACCGCGGATCACCTGCACCGGCAGCGTCACCGGGGCATGGGTGTAAAGCAGAGCCGCGGGTATGTCGATGGTTCGGCGTGAGCCGGGGCGAACCTCCGTGCCACCGATGGTGAGTGGCTCGACCGCCATCAGGCCTTGCCCTCGTGCTTCTCCTTCACCCGCACGTAGTGCCGCGCCGAGTAGACGAGCTGCTCGCGCTCGCTGTCGGTGAGCTCGCGGGCGGCCTTGGCGGGGCTGCCCATGTACAGGAACCCGGAATCGAGGCGCTTGCCCGGCGGCACCAGCGCATTGGCGCCGAGGATGACGTCGTCCTCGACCACCGCACCATCCATGATCACGGCGCCCATGCCCACGAGCACGCGGCTGCCGATGGTGCAGGCATGAACGACGGCCCGGTGGCCGACCGTGACGTCTTCGCCCACGACGGTGGGCAGGCCGCCCGGCGTGTACGGTCCGTCGTGGGCGACGTGCACGATCGTGCCATCCTGTATGTTGCTGCGGTCACCGATGGTGATGCGGTTGACGTCACCGCGAAGCACCGTCGTCGGCCACACCGAGACGTCCTCGCCCAGGGTAACGTCGCCGATCACCACGGCGGACTCGTCGATCCAGGCCGAGTGGGCGACGCGGGGCCACTTTTCGTCGAACGGTCGGATCATCGCGACACCTACGCTGTCGAGTTCAAAGTCGAAAGTACAACGTCCAGAGCGTCCGCGCGGCGACGCCACTTGCTACTTTCCCGCTTCATACTTTGAACTGGAAATCACGTCATGGTAACGACTTCCTCGGCGCTGGTCGGGTGAATCGCCACGGTGTCGTCGAAATCGGCCTTGGTCGCGCCCATACGCACGGCGACGGCGAACCCCTGGAGCATCTCGTCGGCGCCGTTGCCGAAGAGGTGGACACCAACCACACGCTCTTCGTCGCCGACGCACACGAGCTTCATGGCACTGCGCCGCTTCGCCTCCTGAGCGGCGAGGGCGTATTCCATGGGGATGAAACGCGTGGTGTAGACCCGCACCGCCTCGTCGCCATGGCGCTCACGCGCTTGCGCCTCCGTTAGCCCCACGGTGCCGATGGGTGGGTGGGTGAACACCACCGTCGGGATATTCTCGTAGGGTAGGTACCGGTCGGCATGGCCGCCAAAGAGCCGGTCGGCGAGCCGGCGGCCGGCGGCGATGGCCACCGGCGTGAGCTGGAATGCGCCGCCGATGACATCCCCCAGCGCGAAGATGTGGGGCACGTTGGTGGCCTGGTAACGGTCCACGGCAAGAGTGCCGTTGTTGCGCGCGGCGACACCGGCCTTGCGCAGGTCGAGCCCGGTGGTGCTGGACTCGCGGCCGATCGCCCAGACGACCTGCTCGAGCCCGTCGACGCGCTGGCCGTCCTCGGCCTCCATCGTCAGGGTCTGGCCCTTGCGCGCAAGCCGCACTGGCGTGAAGTGGTTGACCACCTCGATGCCCTCGGCGGCGGCCGCCTCCAGGTAGGCCTCCTGGATGATCGGATCGAAGTGGCGCAGCGGAGCCTCTCGCCGTACCACCAGGCGAACGTTGGCACCGAGGGCGCGCAGCACGCCGGCAAGCTCGACGGCGATATAGCCGGCGCCGACAACGGCAACCTCACCGGGGCAATGGGTCAACGCGAAGAAACCGTCGGAGTCGATCCCGAGCTCCGCGCCCGGAATATCCGGGACCGTCGGCCTGCCGCCCACAGCGATCACGAACCGCTCCGCGGTGACGCGCTCACCATCGACATCCAGCGTGTGCTCGTCGACGAAGCGCGCGTTGCCGCGCAAAAGCGCCACCTCCGATTTCTCCAGGTTGCGCGCGTAAATGTCGTTGAGGCGGCGGATGTACGCCTCGCGGCGCTCCACCAGCGCCGCCCAGTCGAGACCGCGCGCGTCCACGTCGAAGCCGTAGTCCGCCGCGTGGGCCAGGGCCTCCCCGGTGTGGGCCGCATTCCACATGACTTTCTTGGGCACGCAGCCCACGTTCACGCAGGTACCGCCGAGGCGCTCGCGCTCGACCACGGCGCAGCGGGCGCCGTGGGCCGCCGCGCGCCGGGCAGTGGCGATGCCCCCGCTGCCCCCACCGATACAGATAAGATCGAAATCCTTGCTCATTCGCTTAGCAGCCCCAACGTAGATGGCACAATCGGGCATACGGAATACGCGCCCAATCTACTCATTCGCGACCGGCAGGCAAAGTACAACCTCCGCCCCCGGCGCGCTGACGAGGACGACAATGACCAATCCCCTTCTCGAGACCGACAGCCTCCCGCGCTTCGAGGCCATCACCCCCGATCACGCGGAGCCGGCGATCGACGAGATTCTCGCCGACAACCGCGCGCGCATCGAGCGCCTGCTCGCCGCGGGCGGCCCCTACACCTGGGACAACCTGGTGGCCCCCCTGGAGGCGATGAACGAGCGGCTGATGCGTGCATGGTCACCGGTGTCGCACATGAATGCGGTGA
Organism: Arhodomonas sp. AD133; assembly: GCF_051195215.1. Lineage (NCBI taxonomy): Bacteria > Pseudomonadati > Pseudomonadota > Gammaproteobacteria > Chromatiales > Ectothiorhodospiraceae > Arhodomonas > Arhodomonas sp. AD133. The sequence goes on from NZ_JBNAZM010000003.1 coordinate 16,918, forward strand.
TCAACAGCGACGCCCTGCGCAATGCGTACAACGCCTGCCTGCCCAAGCTGTCCGCCTACCAGACCGAGCTCGGCCAGAACACCGCACTCTACGAGGCTTACCGCGAGGTCGCCGCGCGCGAAGACTTCGACTCGCTCGACCCCGCCCGACGCGCCACTGTCGAGCATGCCCTACGCGATTTCCGCCTCGCCGGCGTGGCGCTACCCGACGACGCAAAACGCCGCTTCGCCGAGATCGCCGGCCGCCTCCCGGAGCTATCCGCGAAGTTCGAGGAGAATCTTCTCGACGCCACCAACGCCTGGCACAAGCACCTTGCCGACGAGAGTGCGCTCGCCGGCCTTCCCGAGACCGCCCGTGCCGTCGCCCGCCAGGCGGCCGAGGCCGAGGGCGAAAGCGGCTACCGGCTCACGCTGGAGTTCCCGAGCGTCTACGCAGTGCTCACCTACGCCGACGACCGCAGCCTCCGCCGCGAGGTCTACGAGGCCTTCGTCACCCGCGCCTCCGAGGTGGGTCCGACCGCCGGCACCTACGACAATCGCGCCGTAATGGAGGAAATCCTCGCCCTGCGCCACGAGCAGGCGCAGCTGCTCGGCTTCGCGAACTACGCCGAGCTCTCTCTCGAACCCAAGATGGCGCGCAGCGTCGACGAGGTCACGGGCTTCCTCCGGGACCTCGCCGGGCGCAGTGTCCCGCGGGCGCGGGAGGAGTTCGCCGAGCTCGAAGCATTCGCGCGTGAGCGCGATGGCCTCGACCGGCTGGAGGCCTGGGACGTGGGGTACTACGGGCAGAAGCTGCGTGAGGCGCGCTTCGAGCTATCGCCCGAAGACCTGCGCCCTTACTTCCCTGTCCATCGCGTCATGCAGGGGCTCTTCGACGTGGTCGAGCGGCTCTACGGCATCCACATCACCGAGCGCGAGGGCGTGGAGACGTGGCACCCGGATGTGCGCTTCTTCGAGATCCGGGATACCGACGGCACGCTCCGCGGACAGTTCTACACGGATCTCTACGCCCGTGCGAAGAAACGCGGCGGTGCCTGGATGGATGTCTGCCGCTCACGCTACGAGCTCGAAGAGACCGAACAGGTGCCGGTGGCCTACCTCACCTGCAACTTCACCCCGCCGGTGGGCGACGTTCCGGCCCTGCTCACCCATGACGAGGTGGAGACGCTCTTTCACGAATTCGGCCACGGCCTCCACCACATGCTCACCCGGGTGGGCGTACCCAGTGTCGCCGGCATCAGCAGCGTACCCTGGGACGCCGTGGAGCTGCCCAGCCAGTTGATGGAGAATTGGACCTGGGAACGCGAAGCGCTGGATCTCTTCGCCGCGCACCACGAGACCGGCGAGCCCCTGCCGAAGGCACTGTTCGAGCGTATGCGCGCCGCGCGCAACTTCCAGTCCGCGATGCAGATGGTCCGTCAGCTCGAATTCTCGCTGTTCGACTTCCGTGTGCACGCGGAGTACGACCCGGCCGCGGGGCCGAGGATTTACGAGCTACTGGCGGAAGTACGCGAGCAGGTGGCCGTCGTCCATCCGCCGGCGTTCAACCGTTTCCCCAACACCTTCGCTCACATATTCGCCGGTGGCTACGCGGCGGGGTACTACAGCTACAAATGGGCGGAAGTGCTCTCGGCGGACGCCTACTCGCGTTTCGAGGAGGAAGGGATCTTCAACCGGGACACCGGGCAGAGCTTTCTGCGCGAGATCCTGGAGCGCGGCGGCACCGGCGAGTTCACGACCTTCTTCCGCACCTTCCGCGGGCGCGAGCCCAGCATCGAGCCACTGCTGCGCCACAGCGGCCTGGCGGCTTAGCCCGCGGGAGCGGGACGTGCGTCGAGTTCCAGAGCACCGCCGCGGGCGTCAATGCCCTGCGGCGGCCGCTCCCGGCTTGTCGTAGGCGGCGAGGCGCTCCATGAGCTCACCGCCCTCGCCCGCTGGCGGAATCACGTGCACCCGGGCGCCGTTGCGGCGCAGCTTGGTCACCGCCTTGTCGATGGCGCCCACCGCCGAACTGTCCCACAGCGAGGCGTAGCGCAGGTCCACGGTGACGTTGCCCACACCGGCGTCGAAACGGAATCCGGCGAGGAAATTATCCACCGCCACGAAGAACAGTGCGCCGCGCACGTGGTAGGTGCGATGATCGGCCTCGGGGTCGTCCTCGTGGGTCACCGAAATCTGACGCGCGATCTTGCGGGCGAAGAACACCGCGCTCAGCAGCACGCCGGCGAACACCCCCTTGGCGAGATCGTGGGTGGCGACCACGGTCACCACGGTCACGATGAGCACGAACGCATCCGTGCGCGGCATCTTCGGCAGCATCGTGATCGAGCTCCAGTCGAAGGTGCCGATGGCCACCATGATCATCACCGCCGCGAGCGCCGGCATGGGGATCATCGAGACCCACTCGCCGAGCAGCAGCATGAAGATCAGCAGGTAGACACCCGCGGCGAGCGTCGACAACCGCCCGCGGCCCTCGGATTTGATGTTGATGATGGACTGTCCGATCATCGCGCAGCCGGCCATGCCGCCGAAAAATCCGCTGACGATATTGGCGATACCTTGACCGCGGGCCTCGCGGTTCTTCTTGCTGGGGGTGTCGGTCAGGTCATCGACGATGGAAGCAGTGAGCAACGATTCCAGCATGCCCACCACGGTGAGCGCCAGCGACACCGGCAGGATGATCTCCAGGGTCTCGAAGTCGAGCGGCACCATGGGCAGATGGAAGAACGGCATGCCCTCGGGCAGGTCGCCCATGTCGCCCACGGTCTTCACCGGCAGCTCCAGAGTCACGGCGACGGCGGTGAGCGCCACGATGGCCACCAGCGCCGGCGGCACGCTGCGGGTGACATAGGGAAGGCCGTAGAGAATCGCGAGCCCTGCCGCCACCATCAGGTAGGTGGGCATCCCCAGGCCCACGAAGTGCGGAATCTGCGCCATGAAGATGAGAATCGCCAGCGCGTTGACGAAGCCGAGCATGACCGTGCGCGGGATGAACATCATGTAGCGGGCTAGCTTCAGCCAACCGAACACGAGCTGGAGCACGCCGGTGAGAATCGTCGCTGCGAACAGGTATTCGACGCCATGATCGGCGACGAGCGTGACCATCACCAGGGCCATGGCGCCGGTGGCCGCCGAGATCATCCCCGGGCGCCCGCCGGCGAACGCGATGACCACCGTGATGCAGAACGAGGCGTAGAGACCCACCTTGGGGTCCACTCCGGCGATGATGGAGAAGGCGATGGCCTCCGGGATCAGCGCCAGAGCGACGACGATGCCGGCGATGAGATCGCCGCGCACGTTGAACAACCAGGTCCGGCGCAGCGACGCCAGACCACGCTTGATGGCCTCGGACTGCAAATTCACACCTCTCGTCACGAATCGGGTACCGGGAAGGGCCGGCAAGCCTAGCGGGAAAACGCGTTGGGGTAAAGGAAACGCGGCACGACGCCCGCGTCCCTCTGGCCGATCGGCGCGTGCGCGCGCAACACGCGCAGCGCCGGCTGCGCGCATGCGATCCGTCGGGAAGTGCAAGAGTCTACGGGATATGTTGCGTCGCAGCAATACGAGCCAAGAGCCGCTTCCGGCGGCGCGACTTGTGACCGAACGGTTAAGGCGCGAAACTGGACGCCATCATTCATTCGCTGCCTGACTCGGAGTCCCCTATGTTGCGTCGCATCCTGGTGCCGGTCGATTTCTCCCGTGCGTCCGCGTGTGCCGTCGCCGTCGCCCGCGACTACTGCCCGGCCGATGCGACCGTTCGGCTGCTGCATGTGCTCAACCCCAGCCAGCTGGCCTCGGATACGTCGAACCCGCGCATCAACCCGATGCACGCCAAGGAAGTCCGCCACGCCGCCGAGGAGGAGGCGCTCGCGAAGCTTCGGGCCTGGGCGCGGGAGCACGAGGAAGTCGTCATCGAGATCGGCAACGCGCCGCAGAAGATCAGCGAGCATGCGGACACGTGGCAGGCGGACATGATCGCCATGGGCACGCGCAGCCGCACCGGGCTCTCGCAATTCATGCACGGCTCCGCCACCGAGTGGCTGGTCCGCCATGCCCGCCAGCCGGTCCTCGCCGTACACGACGTGGACCTAGATCCCGAGCAGCGCGCGCACCTGCCCGAAGCAGTCTGACGCGAACCATTGCGGTCCCGGCGCGTCAGAACCCCCCGGGACCGCACTGCAGACAGGTCAGCCCCAGCGCGCGCCACTGGCGCACCACCGCGTCCCGGTCATCCAGCACCAACCATGGTGCGAACCCATCCTTGCGGATGCGCGCGAGCAAGCGCGCCTTGACGTCCTCGTCAGGCACACCGTCCTCGCCGTCACCACGCAGATAGACCCCGTCGTAGGGAATGGCCTGACGATCCAGCCAGGCCACGGTGTGTTCACGATGCGAGTCGGGGCGACCACTGCAGATGACGATACGTTGGCCCTGGACCTTCAACAGCCGAACCAGCCTGACGACAGGCTCGATGGGGGGCGCCTCCGCCATGTGTGCAAAGAACGGGTCCCAGTGCTTCTCATCCCCCAACACCCAGTGCGCCACCCGCTGTGCGGAGACAGAGAGTTTGAGACATCCAGGGAACCGGGATTTTGTTGGACTAGCTGACACTTTCCGGTATTGGGATATACCGGGTATATTGGGACGACATGAGATAAACGGAGAACAAGGATGCCTCGGAAGTCGTCCATTGCCCGTCTGCCCGATGAGGTTAAGAACGAGCTGGTGCAGGAGATTGAGTCTGGCCGGCGCACCATGGATGAGCTTGTGGACTGGCTCTCGGAAGCGCATGGGTACGTCATCTCTCGGTCCGCCATGGGACGCTTTGCGCAGCGTCTCTCGCGACGCAGTAGGGCCATCAAGTTGATGGCAGAGACTACGGCGGAGGACGGCGATGCCGGTAACGACGAGGCCGTAGAGCTCATGATGCAGCTCGCGCAATTGCGGCTACGCGAGGCTCGGATTGTTGAACGCCTTCGAGAGCTTGGTGTGGGCTGAGCGAATCGAGATCGTCCGGGATAGGCCCCGGGTTTGAGGCGGGTTCAAGCGTCGATTGAGCCTCCGGGGCGGCGACGCGCGAACTGCGACGACTGGGGCGCGGCGCGTCAGCAAAGTGCGACGCGCGTTACTACACTCGACGGCCGATCCAGACGACGCGGCCGACGATCTTTAGCTGGCGATAGCTCTCGGCCGTGATGTGCTGATCCTGGTACTGCGGGTTGTCGGAACGCACCCATACCCCGCCTTCCCAGTCCCGCTGCAAGCGTTTCGCGAACACGTCGCCGTCAACCTGCAGAACGTAAATGGAGTCATCACGAACCTCGTTGCGGCTAGTGTCGACCAAGACAAGATCACCGTCACCTATCGTGGGCTCCATCGAGTCCCCCTTCGTCGTGACAAGGGCCAGCTGGTCAGGTGCAAACCCCTCGCGGCGGAGCCAATCACGGCGGAAGGCCATCCGCTGAACTTCGTTCTCTTCGTAGACGGCACTACCGTGGCCGGCACTGACGTGGATGTCGTAGCGGGGAATTAAAGCGTACTCGTCCGCTAGATTGCCCCCACCGGCGTCGCTAAGCGCCTTGCCTTCTTCCTGTGCATCCTCGCCGGTCGCTAGCCATTCCAACCGAATACCCGAGGCACGGGCTAACCCCGCCATAGCCGAGAACGATGGTGCTCCTTGCTCGCGGATATAGCGATACAGCATATCCTCGGACACTCCCGCCTCATTTGCTGCAGATCGTCTAGATCCGATGCGCTCGGCCGCGAGTTTTATCCGGTTTCCGATTCCCGGAGCTAGATTCGGAAGCTCCCTTCCATTTCCTTCACCTTGTTCCGATTTGTGGTTTTTCTTAGCCATATCAAAGACCTAAGAGAATTGCGGGCCAGTCTAGAGGATGCTCTGAATCGGAAGCCGCAAATACTCTTGCAACACCTAGAGAATTCGCGATAGTCTTTGCGCCATGACGACACACAACCGCTCCAAAAAACCGGCCCCCGAGGACTGGCACCGCGCTGACATCGTCGCGGCGCTGAGGAAGGCCGGCTGGTCACTGCGCCGCCTGGCGACGCACCACGGTTATGCGGCGCCGACAACCCTGACGAATGCGCTCGCCCGGCCCTGGCCGAAGGGCGAGCAGATCATCGCTGAGGCGATTGGCGAAGACCCGGCCGCGATCTGGCCGAGCCGCTATCGCGAGGATAGCGGGCGCGCACGGCACGCGTCACCTGAATTGCGACAGCGTCATGGCAGTGATGCGGCGTAGGTCTCATACCGGCGTTCCTCGCTGCGGTGTGTGTTGCCGCAGAGCGTAGGAAACCCGCGGAGCCAGGCCTAGGTGCAGCGAGCGATTTTGTTTGGAGCGCACAGGACGAAGGTGGGTGCAAATGGCAAGGAAACGATGGAGAGCACGGCAACCAGGCAACATGGCGGAGGCGATTCGCTTGTGCCTGGACTACGCCCAGCACCGTCACAACGCGAGCGTTGCGCGCGTCGGCGAGTTGGTCGGCGTAACCGAGTGGGCCATCTACAAGTGGCTGCATGAAGGTTCGATGCCCTCGGCGAGAATCCGCCCCTTTGAGCTCGCTTGCGGTTGCACCTTTGTTACGCAATACATCGCGAGCAGTGCGCGCAAGCTCGTTATCGACATTCCCTCGGGTCGTGCCTCTGGCCAGGCTGATCTCCTCGACCTGCAAAACGCCGCCAACCAAGCCGTTTCGTTGCTCACTAGCTTCTACAGGGACGAAGTCGAAACGGATGACGTGTTACAGGGCGTCACCACGGCGATGGAGTGCCTTGCCGGCCATCGAGAGAATGTCCGCAAAGCTGACGAGCCGGAGCTCGGCCTGTTCGAAGGTGACAAGGCATGAGCGAGGCGTGGTACACGGCCAAGGAGCTCGCGGGGTTGCCCGGGATGCCGGGCACCGATCGCGGCGTGCGCGACTGGGGTAGAAAAGGGGTTATTCAGGGGCGCAAGCGTGCGCGGGGGAAAGGCCAGGAATACGCCTTCGAGTCGCTGCCCACCGAAACCCGCACCGAGCTCGCCTTGCGCTCGCAGCCCGAGGCGAAGGCCGGTGCGGAGGCCGCGCGGCGGGAGGTGGTCGCCCAAGAGGTGGACGAACGCCAGACGTGGCGCTCGCGTCAGCAGAGCTTGGCGCTGACCGCGGCGATGCCCGCGAAGGCGCAGGCTCGTATGGACGCGCGACTCGCAATCCTGGACGCCGCGGACCGGCTGCATCGCGAGGCCGGTTTGGGGCGCCGTGGCGCCATCGAGGAAGTGGTCCGGCGCTACAACGCGGGCGAGTTGGAGGTCGGCGAGGCGGTGCGCACCGTGCTCGGCGCCGACATCTCCGTCGCCAGCGTGTATCGCTGGCGCAATACCCTGGCCAAGCAGGGGGCGGCGGCGCTGGCAGGCCGGTACAAGCGGAGCGCGAAGCATCGCGCGCTCATCGAGCAGCAGCCGGACCTGCTCGCTTTCTGCGAGGCGTTCGTCGGCCACTACCCGGACAGCCAGGCGACACAGCTCGACCAGGCCATCCGCGCGCGCTTCGGCAACCGTGACGACATCGACCTGCCGAGCCGTCGAGCCGTGCAGCGCTGGCTCAAGCACTACCGCGCCGCTAACGCCGAAGTGCTCTGCCGCATCCGCAACCCGGACGAGTGGAAGGGGCGCTACATGGCGGCGACCGGCAGCGCCTCCGAGGGTGTCGAGCGCCTCAACCAGCTCTGGGAGCTCGACTCGACGCCGGGCGACGTCATGCTCACCGACGGCCGTCACAGCCTCATCGGCGTCATCGACGTAGCCACCCGCCGGGCCCGGTTGCTCGTGAGCAAGACCAGCAAGGCCACCGCGGTGGCGAGTCTCACTCGCCGGGCATTGTTGGATTGGGGCGTGCCCGAGATCGCCAAGACGGACAACGGCAGCGACTACACCAGCCACCACATGCGCCGCGTCTTCCAGGGGTTGGGTATCGAACAGCAGACCTGTGAGCCCTTCCAGCCCTGGCAGAAGCCGCACATCGAGCGCTTCTTCCGCTCCTTCCAGCACGACCTGGTGGAGCTGCTGCCCGGCTATATCGGCCACAGCGTCGCCGACCGGCAGGCCATCGAAGAGCGCAAGGCTTTCGCGGAACGGCTGTTCAAGAAGGACGGCGAGGTCCAAGTGGAAATGAGTGCCGCCGAGTTCCAGCGCTTCGCTGACGACTGGATCGAGCGCCTCTATCACCACCGCGCCCACGAGGGCCTGGGCGGGCGCACCCCCTTCGAGGCCACGCAAGCCGCCCCGGGCGTGCCCCGCCGCGTCGAGGACGAGCGCGCCCTGGACGTATTGCTCGCCGAGGCGCCTGGCACGGGCATGCGGACCGTTCGCAAGAAGGGCGTCCACCTGGACAACGGTCTCTATGACGCTCCCGAGCTCGGCGAGATCCGCGGCGAGGAAGTGCACGTGCGCTACGACGAAACCGACTATGGCCGGATCTACGTCTATCACCAGGGCGTGTTCCTGTGCATCGCCGAGGACCCGAGCGTCTCCGGTGTCAGCCGCCAGGAAGTGGCCGGGGAGGTCAAACGCCGCCAGCGCAAGAACGTCGAGGCGGCCCGGCGGCGTTACCAGGAGCTCGCCAAGGAGCACAACGTTCACGACATCGCTCAGGAGATCGTCGCCGGCGCCACGACCGATGAGCAGGTCACCGAGTTCCCGCGGCCGGCGGCGACACACACCACCGACGACCTTGAGGCCGCCCGCGACGCCGCCGAGGCGCGCGAGCAGATCGATCGCGAATCCGAGCCCGCACCGGTGGACGAGACCGCCGTCGCTCGGGTCACCGAGCTGCTCCGTGAAGAACAGACGCGCGACGAAACCGGGGAAGACCGCTTTCGCCGCTGGATTGATCTGCACGAGCGCGAGCAGGCCGGCGAGACGTTGAGCGAGTTCGAGGTGCAGTGGAAGGCCCGCTACGAGGACACCTCGGAGTTCCGAGGCCGGCACCTGATCTACGAGGAATTCGGAGCGGACGCCTTCGGCGGCGCCCGCTCCGGGTAGGACGCCCCGGCCGCCACCGGGGCACACAGCAGAAGCAATCGGGAGAAAGTCTGCCATGCGGCATCGCATCGTACCAGTGAAGAACGTCGCTCGCCTCAGTGAGGCGTCCGACGCGCTCATCCAGCGCGGGCTCGGCATGCCCGGCATGGGACTCATTTGGGGGCATACCGGCTACGGCAAGACCACCGCGGCGACCTGGCTTATCAACCGCGTAAACGGCGTTTACGTGCGCCCCATCGCCACGACCACGCCCTCCACGTTCCTCGGCTCGATCCTCCGCGAGCTCGACCAGGAGCCCAAGGGCAGCTGCGCGCAGATGGTCGAGCGCATCGTCGAGCGCCTGGCCACCAGCATGCGGCCGCTGTTCGTCGACGAGGCCGACTACGTCGCCGACTCCAAAAAGCTCACCGAGACGCTACGCGACATCCACGATCTCTCGACCGTGCCGGTGGTGCTGATCGGCATGGCGGGCATCCAACGCAAGCTCGCCCAGCGACAACAGCTCGCCGGACGGATCGCGCAGTGGGTGGAGTTCACCGCCGCCGACCTCGAGGACGCCCGCGCGCTCGCCGACGGCCTATGCGAGGTCGGCGTTGCCGACGACCTCCTGGAGCGTCTCCATCGCGCTTCCGGCGGCGAGATCCGGCGCATCACCGTGGGCCTCGGGCGCATCGAGCAGCACGCCAAGGCGCGCAGCCTCGATGTCATCGGTGCCGCCGATTGGACCCTGGGCGACGAGGGCTTCTTCCTCCCCCGCGCCGGCGGTGACGCGCCCAAACGCGCCGGGGGCAAGGTCGCCGCGATCCAGGGGGCGCGTTAATGCCGCGTCATCCCGGCAATCGCACGCGCGTGCCGACGCCCAGGCGAAAGGCCCGCGCCCGGCTTTGGCAGAGCATGCGCGTGCTGCGTGTGTTCGATACGCCGAGCCTTTGCGCGACCGCCGAGGCCGGTGCGGACAACGCCAAGCGCTACGTGCGCGCCCTGGAACGCGTGGGCGTGGTGCGGCTACAGCGGCCGCGGCAGAGCGGCGTGAAGGGCGGGCATGCCGTCCACCGGCTGATCCGTGACCTCGGTCCCCACGCCCCTCGCGTACAAACCGACGGCCGCGTTTGGGACCCGAACGCGGACCAGCTACTGGAGACGATCGATGAGTGAGCCGGTCGACACGAACGAGGAGTGGGTGGCCGCTCTGCGCGCCGCCTGCGAACGCCGTAGCCAGACCAAAGTGGCGCGAGATCTCGGCTACAGCCCCGCGGTCATCAGCCAGTGCCTGCGCGGCACCTACCGGGGCAATGTCAGCCGCGTGCGCGAGGCCGTCGAGGGGGCCCTCATGGGGCACACCGTCGACTGCCCCGTGCTCGGCGAGCTGCCGCGTGACGCCTGCCTGCGCCACCAGGAGCGCGAGTTCGCCGCCACCAACCCCGCACGCGTGCAGCTCTATTACGCCTGCCGCAGTGGTTGCCCTCATAGCCGGTTGCCGGAGGAGTACTGACCAATGAGCGAGGAGACCAAGCGAATCGCCGTGCGCGTGGAGACCCGAGCGTACTACCACGTCCACGTGGACATCCCAGCGCACCTTTTGGCGGAGATCGAAGCTCAGGATTTCGTGTACCGAGCGGAATTCTGGACGTCGCTCGGTGAGGAGCTCACCGACTCGGACCGCTACTGGCTCAACGAGGAGGTCGACGACGTGACCGTGCACGAGGTCGGCGCGGACGAGACGTCTAACTGGGCCTCGATGAGTGCCGAGGATTGGGCGTCGCACAAGGCGCGCACCGACTGCAAGTTCGGCCGGGAGTGAGGACAGCACGATGCCCCAGCACATCTACTCCGACGAATACCTCGACCACTACGCCGACCGCTACTGCGAGCTCTGGCTGCACCTGCACGGCATCAGCCTGCTCCAGTACCTGGCTGCCCCCGAGGCGTGCGAGCGGGTCGCGCGGAAGTGGTCGGATCATCCCGAGCCGTGCCCCTCGTCGATTCTCCCCCAGGAGATCACCCGCGCCGAGCAAGCGCTCGAGCGCGAGGCCGAGCGCGGCCTCGAGCACTGCCCCCGGCGCGGTGGGGCGATCGTCGAGCCGCTGCATCACCACCGCTACCCGCGGCGGCGGCCGTTGTTCGCACGGAGGGTCAAGGTATGAGCCGCCTGCAGCGATACGCCGATTACGTCTCGACCCTGCGTGCCGCGGGCGTGCCGCTCGCCAGCTACGCGTGCCCCTACTGCGAGCACGTGCTTGAGGCGCGAATCCCGTCGGGCGACGAGGAGCCCTACGACACGCTGACCGTCTGCCCGCATTGCGGCTGCCTGTTTATGCAGTGGACCTGGGCGGACGGGCATACCGAGACCAAGCGCCCGGGAGGTGTGGCATGAGTGCGCGACGCATCAACGCGCCGTATTGCCCGCTGCCGTCGCGGCGGGTGCTCACCAACGCTCTACGAGCGGGCCGTTACCGGCTCGGCACTCTGGGGCTGGAGCGCTACTGCCGGCGGTGTGACGAGTTCTGGCCGGCGGACACCGAATTCTTCAACGCGTGCCGGACAGAGCCAACCGGACTGAATGCCTGGTGCAAGGCGTGCAACAGCGAGGCGAAGCGGGCCGCGCGGCAGGCGGCCCAAGGCGCGGCTAACCGTGGTGCACCGGTTTGGCGGCCTTGTGCTTGATGCGTTTCAGGTGGGCGGCGGCGACTCTGAAATGGTCCACCGCTTTGGCGATCTCGTCGAGGTCGACGTCGGCGTACTCCTCGGCGAACTGCTCGGGGTTGCAGTGATAGCGCTCGGCGAGATTGGGCGATGGCGTGGTGCCCTGTACCGCTTCCCGCAGGCGGCGATGGTACTCGTCGAGTTCGTCGAGGAACGGGGCCAAATGATCCTTTCGCACGATCGGCATAACCACTCCCTGGGAGGTTGATTGATGAACTTGGAGACACAGCGCCGGTGCGCACGGCTTCTGAAGCTCTTCGAGGCGGAGCTCGACACGCGCTACCGGCACGTGCGCCGGGTGGCGCAGCAGCTCACCACGGCCGACGAATCCGAGCGCGAAGCGCACTTTGCGCGGCTCGAGCTCGCTGTCGGCGACATGCAAACGCTGCTCGGGCTGATCCTGCCCGAGGACACGGACAGTGACAACGAGGAGGGGTGCGATGAGCGCTTCTGCTGATGCCATCCCGGCGGGCTACATGCGCAACGCCGCCGGCCACCTGGTGCCCGAGGACCAGGTGCGCGAGCACGACAAGATGCGTGACGAGGTCGCACGAGACCTGGCTGCCGAGGCGGTCGAGCTCAACCGGCGCCTAGCGGCCTTCAAGCGGCGCGCTCTGTCGGAGATTGCCGACCTGGTCGCGATTGCCGCGGAGCGCTACGACGTCAACCTCGGTGGCAAAAAGGGCAACGTCACCGTCGCCACCTACGACGGCGACTTCAAGGTGGTGCGCTCCTACGCCGAGCGCATCGCCTTTACCGAGGAGCTGGAAGCGGCGAAGGAGCTGGTCAACGCCTGCATTCTCCGATGGTCGGAGGGGGCGAACGACAACATCCGCGCCCTGGTCGACCGCGCCTTCCGTACAGATACGAAAGGCCAGATCAAGACGACCGCGATCTTGGAGCTCCTGCGCCTCGACATCGACGACGACGAGTGGCAGCGCGCCATGGACGCCCTGCGCGACTCCATCCAAACCACCGGCACCGCCGTTTACGTCCGCGTCTACAAGCGCGCGCCCGGCGGCGATCGCTACGTGCCCGTGCCGCTCGATCTGGCCGCCGTGTAAAGGAAAAGCGAAACGCCCCTCAGCGGGGCGTCGTCCGGCGGTGGTGTGCCGGGCCAGATGCGCAGCCGACGAGTGAACGAAGACTAGCTGTGCGACCCCTCTGCTGGAGAAAAGGTGTCGAGGTGATCGAAGAGTTCCGGTGCACGCAACAGTATCCGTTGGAGCGTCGCTGTCTGCTGCAGATTGAAGTGAGCAGCCAGCGGTGCATTCCCATGCTTCACGTAGATCGTGAATTCACCGTCGATGGGGCGGTGGAACGTAACCGTGCACCCCGGGCCCAAGTACACCGTCTTCGCCCGCCGGTCCTCCTTGGTCAGGCGTCGCTTGTACGCGTCCGCCTCAGCGAGGACCTCGGCGAGCATCGCCGTCTCTCCGCGGCTGAAGGTACCCATTTCGGCACGGGCCTTCGACTGAAACAGCCGGATAGCGTGGCCGTCGGGCGTCTTGAGCACCTGGATTTCCATCTCCCCTATGGTTTCGACGGGCCAAGCGAGCGTGTATCGGTTGATGGCGGGCGGGTCGGTGGCTAGCCCAACCATGGGCCACAGCACGAGAGCGAGAAGCAGCGCGCGCATACCTACCTCCTTGGTAACGGCTGGTCGCGAGAGTATGCCACGAGGAAACTGTTGCGGGGTGAAGCGATGAGTACTGACAGCCGCCGGCGCCAACTCGCCGCCATCCACGCCCAGGCACGCCGCGTCGGCCTGGATCCGCATGGCGACCGTGACGCCTACGAGCAGATGCTCCAGGCCGTCGCCGGCGTGCGCAGCGCCGGCAAGCTCGACGCCGCTGGGCGGCGCAAGGTGCTGGATCACTTGAAGCGCGTCGGCGGCCGGCAGCGCCCGCGCAAGGCCGATTATCCCAATCGGCCGCACAACATCGACCGGCAGCCGATGCTCACCAAGATCGAGGCGCTGCTCGCCGACATGGGCCTGCCCTGGCGCTACGCGGACGCGATCGCCAAGCGCCAGACCGGCATCGAGCGCGTCGCCTGGCTGCGGCGACCCGACCACCTGGAGGGCGTCATCGCGGCGCTGCATGTCGAACAGGAGAAGCGTGGGTTGCTGGACCAGGTCGACCAGCTCTGCGCCGAGCTCGGGCTTACCCGCGACGAGCTCCCGCAGCGCTACCGCCTGCCCCGCGGGTGGCAGCGCAACCGCAAGGTGCTGCGCCAGCTCGTCGACGCTCTCGCCGCCGACCTTCCGGTGGAATCGCGATGACCGGCTGGTTGTTTCCGCTACTGGGTATCGTCGTGCTCGTGGCTCTGACGGCCTTTTTGCTCGGGCGTGAGTCAGCTCTCAGGGAATGTAAGGGTCAGCAGGGCCGCCGACACTTCTGGTTCAGCATGCGCTTCAACGAGCCATTCAAGACCTATTACTACTCCGTCACCACGGAGATGGACGGACCGCTCACCGAGCGGTCAATCGACAAGCTCAGAGAGGAGATGCAACGGAAGATGCAAAGCACCGCCCGCCCGACAATCCTCGCCGTATTGGAGCTGGACGAGTAATGCGCATCCGCTGCCCCGCGTGCCACGCCGACTACAGCATCGAGCAGGCCGTCGAGGACGAGGCCGCGCGCGAGCTGATGGGGGTACTCTCCGACCTGCCGCGGGAGGTGAGTCGTCCGCTCGCCGCCTATCTTGGCCTGTTCCGGTCCAAGACCCGTGCGCTCGCCTGGGAGCGGGCCCTGCGCCTCAGCCGCGAGGCCCTCGCGCTCCACGACGACACGCGGCTCGTCGGCCAGGCCATGAGCGACGTCGTCGAGGCCATGCGGGTCAAGCAGGCCGACGGCGACTGGAAGCCGCTCACGAACCACCGATACCTGTCCCGCGTGCTGGAGTCCGCTGCCAACCGGGCGCCGGCGCGACCGGTGTCCCATGACGACCGGACGGCCGCCGCCCCGACCAGCCGCACCGGCCAGGCCCTCGCCGCGCTGGGGGGCCCGCGCCGTGGCTGACGCGCCGGACTGGTTCTTCAACGCCATCAACGCCGGGCTGCAGGCGCTGGTCGTGTTGCACCTGCCGGGCGGACCGGGGCACGAGACAGTCGCCTACACGCGGGATGTATGGGTCGGCGCCCTGTGGGATGCGCCCGTCGAATGGCAGGAGAACGTGGATTCACGGCGCATTGAAATCGCCTTCAGACGTCTCGCGCGTCAGGCCGATCGCTGGCCCACGCCGCGGGCGCTGCTGGAGCTCATGCCCCCGCGGCCGCAGCCGCCGGCGTTGCCGGGGCCGACGATGTCCGCCGAGCAGAAACGCCGCAACAGCGAGCGCCTGCGCCGCGCCCTGCAGGAGGCCATGAAGCAATGACGCAGGCCCTGGCGATCTACGACGAGGACCTGCCCGAGACGCTCGCCGAGATCCGCGAGCTCATCGGCACCGAGGGCATGCTCGCCCTGGTCGAGCACTACGGCGGTTGCCACGTGGACGTCCCCGCGGCCTTCCGGCCGGATCACCCGCTGGCGCGGATCCTCGGCCACGAGGCGGCAGTGGCATTCGTCCAGCGCTTTGCAGCGACCCGGCCGTATATCGCCAACCTCGCCAACGCTCGCCGGGTACTGCGGAACATCGAGATCAGCCGCCGCTACGAGGGGGGCACACCGGTAAGCCGGCTCGCCCGCGAGTATCGTTTGTCCGAGCGCCAGATCTGGAATATCTTGAAGCGGCCGGAGACCCTGCGCGCCGTCCCCACCACCGGCGACCTCTTCGACTGAACCCTTTCCTGCCGAGCCCCCGGCACCCGCCGCCTAGCATGGCGGCATGACGACACGCACCCTGCGCCACGGAGACACCGGCACCGAGGTCAGCGCGCTGCAGCGCCGCCTCGTCTTCGACGGCCACGCCATCGCCGTCGACGGCGTCTACGGCCCCGCGACCGAGCGCGCCGTGCGAGCGTATCAGCGCGCCCACGACCTGGTGGTCGACGGCCTCGCCGGCCCGGTCACTCGCGCCGCGCTGGAGGGCGCGCCGCTGCCGGCGACTCTGCGCGAGAGCGACATCGTAGCCGCCGCCGAGCGGCTCGGAGTGGAGCCCGCCGCGGTGCACGCCGTCACCGAAGTGGAAGCCCGCGGCTGCGGATTCGAGCCGAGCGGCGACCCTGTCATCCTCTACGAGCGTCACGTCATGTACCGCCGCCTGGGCGCGTACACCGACCCCGAGCCGTGGGCCCGCAGCGCCCCGGAGATCGTCAACCCGGAGCCCGGCGGCTATGTGGGCGGCGCCGCCGAGCACGACCGCCTCCAGCGCGCCACCGCGATCCGCGTGACCCCGGCCCTGGAGTCGGCGAGCTGGGGGCTCTTTCAGATCATGGGCTACCACTGGGAGCGCCTCGGCTACGCGGGCATCGGCGAATTCGTCGCCCGCATGCGCGAGAGCGAGGCGGCTCACCTCGACGCGTTCGTGCGCTTCGTCCGCGCCGATTCGGCGCTGCACGCCGCGCTGCGCCGGCAGGACTGGCGTGCGTTCGCCCGGCGCTATAACGGCCCGGCGTTCGAGCGCAATGACTACGACGCGCGGCTGGCCGCCGCCTACCGACGCCATCGGGAGGCCGAGGTATGACGTGCAAGCCGGCCGCGCACCCGAGCAACCCCGCGAAACACTGACGCAGGAGGCAACTGTGCCGAAAGCCAACGCCACCAACACCGCCAAGCCCTGGTGGGCCAGCAAGACCCTGTGGGTCAACGTCCTCGCCCTGATCGCCGCCGTCACCGGTGCGCTCGGCATCGATGTCGGCCTCGATGCCGAGACCCAGACCGCCATCGTCGGCGGAATCATGGGCGTGGTGAACATCGTCCTGCGCCTGGTCACCGACCGCCCGGTGACCGTCGCCGGCGGCTGATCGGCGGCCGTCGCCATGAGTCTGCTCACGGGTGGGGCGCTCGGCGTCTTCGGCG
Source organism: Arhodomonas sp. AD133 (assembly GCF_051195215.1). Taxonomy (NCBI): domain Bacteria; kingdom Pseudomonadati; phylum Pseudomonadota; class Gammaproteobacteria; order Chromatiales; family Ectothiorhodospiraceae; genus Arhodomonas; species Arhodomonas sp. AD133. Next base: position 33,619 of record NZ_JBNAZM010000003.1, read on the forward strand.
TGCTCGCGCTGGCCATCTGGTATCTCCGGCGCGACCGGGACCGATACCGGCACCGGGCCGAGTCCGCCGAACGCCGCGCCGCGCGCCTCGCCCGCGGGCAGAGCGCCCAGGCCGATGCTGCCGAGGCCCTCACCGACACCCTGCAGCGCCAGCAAGCCGAGTCGGCCCCGATCGACACCGACCGCCGCGACGACCTGGAGGGGCGATGGTAAAGCGCATTACGGCTATGGCCGTCTGCCTGCTCGCCGCCGGCTGCACGACGCCGCGCGTCGAGCACGTCACCACGCCGTTACCCCTGCCGCCACGGCCCGCGTTGCCGGCTGTGCCGAATGAAGGGCTCGAGTGCCTCGCACCGGATGTCTATCGCGCCCTGGTCGAGCGAGACCGTGCGCGACGCGACTACACCGAGCAGCTCGAGGCAATCATCGAGAGCACTCATAAGGACCGCGACGGCGCGCGCGTGTGCCTCGACTGCCAGCGCGTGCGGAAACATCGAACTCGAACCAGGGAGGGCTAATGGACCTCGCGTTCAACTGGAAGGCCGTGAGCGTGCTGATGACCCTGTTTCTGTCCTGGTCCGGTGCGCTGTTCTGGATCATCAAGTGGCTTCTGGATCGTTACCAGCGCCACATCGACCAACGCTTCGAGGGGCTGGAGCGCCGCGCCCTCGAGGAGCGACGCCGCTGGGAGGCCACCGACCGTGCCATCCTGGAGCTGCGCGCCGAGCTCCCCCAGCAGTACGTCCAGCGCGAGGACTGGATCCGCTTCTCCGGGCAGATCGACTCCAAACTCGACCGGCTGCACGCGCAACAGGCCGAGATCGCCCAGTGGCTGAGTCGCGAAGACGGCCGACGGAAGGGAGAACACCATGCACGAGGTTGACTTGAACCGCGCCCAGCGCGAAGAGGTGCGCTGGCGCATCCTGCGCGCCCTGGACGCGGGGCGGCCGACGCCGGTGGCCGAGGTGGTCATCTACCGGGCGCTCGCCGACATCGACATCCCCTTATCGCCCAAGGAGCTGCGCCGCGAGTTGCAGTACCTCGCCGACCGGGAGCTCGTCGAGCTGCTCCACCAGAACGAGCCCACCTGGTCGGCGCGCCTGACGCGCTGGGGCGTGGACTTCGTGGAATACACCATCGACGCCCAGCCCGGCATCGCCCGCCCACCGAAGTGGTACTGAGGAGCGCACGATGCCGCAACGCAGCGCCGTGGAGCAGCTCCCCGACGACATCCGCACCGAGCTCGACCGCCGACTGGCCCAGTCGGGCTTCAGCGGCTACGCCGAGCTCGCCGAGTGGCTCACCGGGCAGGGCTACCAGATCAGCCGCTCGGCGGTGCACCGCTATGGGCAACGCCTGGAGCGGCGCATGGAGACCATCCGCGCCTCCACCGAGGCCGCCCGCCAGATCGCGAGCGTCGCCCCGGACGAGGAGGACGACCGCTCCGCAGCGGTGATCTCCATGGTCCAGTCGGATCTCTTCGAGGCCATGCTCGCGCTCCAGGAGGCGCAGGAAGAGGGCGTCGACCCCACCACGCGCGTGGCGCTGCTCTCGAAGGCCGGCCGGGCCGTTGCCGAGGTGAGCCGCGCCAGCGTCAACCAGAAGAAATTCGCCGCGGAGGTGCGCCGTCAGACGCAGCAGGAAGCCGCTGACGCCGCGGAGACCGCCGCCCGCAAGGCCGGCCTCTCCGACGACGGCGTCGCCGCCATGCGCGCGGCCATCCTCGAGGGGCTGTGATGGACCAGGCGATTCTGCTGCCCTACCAGCGCCGGTGGGTCGAGGACCGCTCGCCGGTGAAGATCATCGAGAAGTCGCGCCGCATCGGCCTGTCCTACGCCGAGGCGGCAGACTCGGTGCTGCACGCCGCGGCCGCCGGCGGCGCGAACGTCTACTACATCTCCTACGACAAGGAGATGACCGCCGGCTTCATCCAGGACTGCGCCCAGTGGGCGCGCGCCTTCCAGGCCGCCGCCGGCGAGATCCAGGAGTCGGTCATCGAGCAGGACGACCGCCAGATCCTGACCTACGTCATCAAATTCGACAGCGGCCACCAGATCCAGGCGTTCAGCTCCAACCCCCGCAACCTGCGCTCCAAGGGCCGCCCCGGTGAGCGCCTGGTCGTCGACGAGGCCGCCTTCGTCGACCACCTCGAGGAGCTGCTCAAGGCCGCCATGGCGATGACCATGTGGGGCGGCCGTGTGAGGCTCATCTCCACGCACAACGGCGAGGAAAACCCGTTCAACCAGCTCATCAACGACGTGCGCGCGGGGCGTTACGACTACGGCCTGCACCGGGTGACCCTCGACGACGCGCTCGATGACGGCCTGTTCCGGCGGATCTGCCAGGTCACCGGGCAAACCTGGAGCGCCGCGGCCGAGCGCGAGTGGCGCCAGCAGCTCATCAACCGCTACCGCCCCAACGAGCAAGAGGAGCTCTTCTGCGTGCCCGCCATGGGCGGCGGTGCGTACCTCCCGCGGGCGCTGGTCGAGCCGCGCATGGCCGAGGCGCCGGTGATCCGCTTCACCGGCGACCGCGCCTTCAACACCGCGCCGGAGCCGAGCCGCGCCGCCGAAGTGGACGACTGGATCCGCGACGAGCTCATCCCGCGGCTCAAAACCCTCGACCGCGACCGCCGCCACACCCTGGGCATGGACTTCGCGCGCTCCGGCGACATGTCCGTGATCGCGCCGATGGCCATCGGCGAGACGCTACACCGCACCGTGGCGCTGCTGGTGGAGATGCATAACGTCCCCCACAAGCAGCAGGAGCAGATTCTCTTCGCCGTGGGTGACCGCCTGCCGCGGCTCGCCGGCGTGAAAATCGACGCCGGCGGCAACGGCTCCTACATCGCCGAATCGGCGCATGACCACTGGGGCGGCCTCGTCGAGCAGGTGCTGTTCACCGAGAGCTGGTACCGCGAGCACATGCCGCCGTACAAGGCCGCCTTCGAGGACGCCACCATCACCATCCCCAAGCACGACGACGTGCTCGAGGACCACCGTGCCTTGCGCCTGGTCAACGGTGTGCCGCGCCTGCCCCGCGCCAAGACCGATCAGGCGGGGCAGCGCCACGGCGACTCGGCGATCGCGATCGCGCTCGCCTACACCGCGAGTCGCGACGACCACGAGGCATTCGCCTTCCACCAAGTGCCCGTGCGCCACGACCCTCGCCGTGAACCACCGCACCGCCGGGTGCGCGTCACCGCCGGCTTCCGCCGAGGAGTGCTGTAGATGGCAGAACGCGAGTCCCCCATTCTCGACGCCGACGGCCGCCCGATCCGCAAGCGCGTGCTTACCCGCGAGCTCGCCGCACCGTCGACCACCGGCGTGCGCCAGGTCTGGGACGCCGAGACCGTCGCCTCCGGCCTCACGCCCGACCGGCTCGCCGCCCTGCTGCAGGCCGCCGCGGAGGGCGAGACCCGCGACTACCTCACGCTCGCCATGGAGATGGAAGAGCGCGACCTCCACTACTTCTCCGTGCTTGCCACGCGCAAGCTCGCCGTCGGTGGCATCGAGCCAGTGGTGGAGGCCGCGAGCGACGAGGCCCAGGACGTGGAGATCGCCGACGCCGTGCGCGAGCTCACCCGCCGCCCGGCGTTCGGCGTCGCGGTGGACGACAGCCTCGACGGCCTCGGCAAGGGCTTCGCCGCCGTCGAGATCCTGTGGGACCGCTCGGCGCGCCAGTGGTGGCCGGCGGACTATCGCTGGCGGGATCCGCGGCACTTCCGCTTCGCCGGCGACGGCCGCACGCTGCGCCTGCTCGACGACGCCAACGTGTACGACGGTATCGCGCTACCGCCATACAAATTCATCACCCACATGCCCCGCATCAAGAGCGGGCTGCCGATCCGCCGGGGTTTCGCGCGGCTCGCCGCCGTCGCCTACATGGCCAAGGCCTACAGCGTCACCGACTGGGTAGCGTTCGCCGAGGTCTTCGGCATGCCGTTGCGCATCGGGCGCTACAACGCTCAGACGGCGACCGAAGGGGACATCCAGACGCTCATCAACGCCGTCGCCAACCTCGGCACTGACGCCGCCGCAGTGCTGCCGGATTCCATGCGCATCGACTTCCAGGAGGCGGGCAACCGCACCGGCGCCGCGGATCTCTTCGAGCGGCTGGCCGCCTTCATGGACGCGCAGCTCTCCAAGGCCATCCTCGGCCAGACCGCCACCACTGAGGGCACGCCAGGCAAGCTCGGCAGCGAGGACGCCCAGGACGCCGTGCGCCGCGACATCCAGCGTGCCGATGCCAGTCAGCTCGCCGACACCCTGAACCGCGACCTGGTCCGGCCGTTCGTCGACCTCAACTTTGGCCCGCAGGACGCCTACCCACGCGTCACCCTGCCGGTTTACGAGCCCGAGGACCTCACCGCCATGGCAAACGCGCTGGCTCAGCTCGTGCCTCTGGGCGGTCTCGGCATCCAGGCGAGCGAAGTGCGTGACCGCCTCGGCTACGCCGACCCCGAGGAAGGCGCCGAGATCCTCGGCGGCGGGCCGGCCGCCCCGATGGCCGGCGCGGCCAACCGTCTTGCACGCGCCAGCAACCGCGAACAGCCCGAAGCCGACGAGATCGAGGGACTCGTCGACGCCCAGGACGACGAGTGGGAGGAACAGCTCGCCCCCGTCGTGGATCCGGTGCGCGCGCTCGCCGAGCGGGCCGGCTCCTACGAGGAGTTCCTCGCCGGCCTCGGCGAGCTCCTGGGCGAAATGGATGCCGAGCAGCTCGTGCGCCACCTGGCCGAAGCCACCTTCAAGGCGCGGGCGTTGGGTGACACCACCGACGAGACCGACGTATGAGGTTCAAGCCCGGCCCCGTCTCCCAGGACGCGCTGGACTACCTGCGCGACAAGGATCTGCGCGTCGGCTTCGACCACGAGGACGTCTGGCGCGAAGAGCACGCGCACGCGTTCACCGTGGCCAAGGCGATGCAGATCGATCTGCTCGATGACATCAAGGCCTCGGTGGAGACGGCCCTGGCAGAAGGCAGGACCTACCGGGAATTCGCCCGCGAGCTCACCCCGATCCTGCAGCGCAAGGGCTGGTGGGGGCGCGTCGAGCAGATCGACCCCGTCACCGGCGAGCGCCGCGAGGTCCAGCTCGGCAGCCCCCGGCGGCTGAAGACCATTTACCGCAGCAACATGCGCTCCGCCCGCGCCGCTGGCCAGTGGCAGCGGGTGCAGCGCCATAAGGACACCCACCCCTATCTGCTCTACCTGCTCGGTCCGTCGGAGCAGCATCGCCCCCAGCACGTGCGCTGGGCGGGCACGATGCTGCCCGTCGACCACCCGTGGTGGCGCGAGCACTACCCACCGAACGGCTGGGGCTGCAAGTGCCACGTGCGCCAGGTCAGTCGCCGGGAGGCCGAGCGCCTCGAGCGCGACGGCGTCCAGGATCCGGATGCGCCGCAGGAGATCGACGGCGACACCGGCCTGCCCACCGGCCGCCGCCAGGATCGGCGCTTGCCTGTACGCACCGAGCCGCCCGAGCGGGATCCGCGCCAGTACACCAACAAGCGCACCGGCGAAGCGATCACCGTGGACGCCGGCGTGGACCCGGCGTGGTCCAGCAACCCCGGCATGGACCGCGTGCGCGTCATCCGCGAGCACCTCACCGGACGCGTCGCCACGGCCGACGCGCAGCTCGCCCATGCCGCCGCCGAGCAGGTGATGGCGAGCGACGTCATGGCGCAATGGGCTCAGGCCCCCCGCGGCGAGCTGCCCGCCGGCGTACTGACGCGCGACCTCCAGGACGCGCTCGGATCCGACTCGCATCTTGTGCGGCTCTCGGACGCGACGCTCACCAAGCAGGGCAATAGCCACCCGGAATTGACGGCAGCGGACTACGCGGTGTTGCCGGATCTTGTTCGTCGCGGCATCGCGATCCGCCAGGACGGCCAGCGCTTGGTACTCTTTCGCAAAGCAGGCAACGCTTGGTGGAAAGCGGTGGTGAAGGTCACCGGCGACCAGAAGCGCCTCTACCTGGTGAGCTTCCACCGCGCCGATGCGCGGGAGTTGCGGCGAGAGCGTGACCGGGGGACGGTGCTGCGAAGCGTCGAGCAGTGAAGAAAACGGCGCACGGTGGGGCCTGCCATCCCGGCCTGCCGGGCAACCCCACATAGCGCTCCGCCCAGAGGGCGTGCTACGGCGGGCAGAATGTCACCGTGTCGCGTGCGCCTGATGACAGCATAGCGCTGCGGTGGGTGTGGTCACAACGGCTCTCTCGTCGGCTCCGATGGGCGGCGCCATACAACGGCTCTCAGAGGCCGCGAGAGCGGTTCCCGCTACGCCACCTATGGGGCGACCCGGATCGCCGTTTCTGCGAGGGCTTAAAAAGGTTTTAAACAGGGTTGGATAACACGTGGTGGAGTGGAGGCAACGTGCTCGCGACCGTCGCCGTCGCGAGCGCACCGATCGTATAGGGCGTCCGGGATCAGTCCTCTCGCAGAGACCCGCCTGGACCGATCTTGCTGATGCAGTCCTTATAGGCCCAGTCGCGAAATTCCTCGATGGCGCGGCGCTGGTGCTCCTTCGTATGGTATCGAGGCCGGTTATATGCCTCGATAACCCACCGTTCGCCGACAACGTTGCCTTCGACGCCCTCCATCTGGTCGGCCATCGATACGCCGCTTTGGCGCTCGAGCATCATGTTCTCGGCCGTGTCGGAGCCTATGCGGCACGTCTCTTGCCAGTCCACCTCAGCCGCGGCCGGCGACGCCAGCGCGAGCCCAAGCGCCCCCATCAAGAACACAATCCCCTTGTTCAACTTCAATCTCCTTTTGTGATCCATGTCGCACTGACAGCCGAGCACGCTTTGCCTACGGACGCAAGGCCTCTGCATTGATCGGCATCTCGGTAAGGGCTACCGTTCCGACCGGCGGAAGCGCCCTTTACTCGATTCGCTGACTGAACCCTTTCCTGCCGAGATGCTGCGCGCCGCTGCCTAGCATGGCGGCATGCGCTCGCAATACCGCACCGCACTGAACCAGGCCGCTGCCGGCGCCGACCCGCTGGTCGTGGCCGTGAACGTCGAGCTCCCGGACGACGGCACCCTGCCGGAGTGGCTGGAGCTCGTGCCCGCCGGCCGCGTGACCGGCCGTGACGGCCGAGGCTGGATCAATGATCGCCCCGACCAGGTCGTGGCCGACAGTCTCGGTGACGGTCGGGATCTGCCCATCGACTGGGAGCACGCCACCGAGCTGCGCGCCCCCGAGGGTGACCCGGCGCCCGCGGCCGGCTGGATCGTCGCGCTGGCGAACCGCGAGGGCGCGGTCTACGGCCGCGTCGACTGGACGCCCCGCGGCGCCGAGAGCGTGCGCAACCGCGAGTACCGCTACATCTCGCCGGTCTTCCTGTTCGAGCGCGAGTCCAGTCGCGTGGTCCGCCTCACCTCCGCGGGCCTGACCAACACCCCGAACCTCTACATCGCCGCACTCAATCGCGGCGAGCCCCGTCACCCCGAGCATCACCACCAGGAGGGCGCCATGTTGCCCGAGGCCATCCGCAAAGCGCTGGGCCTGTCCGAGAACGCCACCGAGGATCAGGCCGTCACCGCCATCAACCAACTCACCGAGGAGCGCCAGACCGCGCTCAACCGCGCCGAGAACCCGAGCCTGGAGCGGTTCGTGCCGCGCGCCGACTATGACGCCGCGCTCGAGCGCGCCAGCAACGCCGAGCACAAGCTCGCCGAGCAGGAGAGCAAGCGCCTCGAGGCGGAGATCGACGCCGAGATCGATGCGGCGCTCGCGGCCGGCAAGATCACCCCGGCCACCGTGGACTACCACAAGGCTCAGTGCCGCCAGGAAGGCGGGCTCGACCGGTTCAAGGAGTACGTCAAGGCTGCCCCCACCCTCGGTGATCCCGCCGAGCTCGACGACCGCAAGCCCGAAGGCGACGCCGGCAAGGCGCTGAACGCCGAGCAGCAGAAGATCGCCGCGATGTTCGGCAACACCGCCGAGGATCTCCAGAAGTACGGCCAGGCGTAAGCGGCCCGCGAGAAGAGAGAGCGAAGCGATGGCACTCACCAAGGATCGCAACACCCCGATGACCGACGGAGACGTCGTGCCGACACCCGTCGCCGCCGGCGTCGAGATCTTCACCGGCGCGCTCGTCGTGGCCAACGCCAGCGGCTACGCCGCGCCCGGCAGCACTGCCACGGGGCTCATCTACCTCGGCCGTGCCGATTCGCACGTCGACAACACCGCCGGCGCCGCCGGCGACAGGCAGGTTCTGGTCCGTCGGGGCAAGGCGTTCAAGTGGAAGAACTCCGGCTCCGACCCCGTCGGCCAGGCCGCCCTGGGCAAGACCTGCTACGTCGTCGACGACGAGACCGTCTCGGCAACGGATGGCGCGGGCACGCAGTCGGCCGCTGGCACCGTCATCCAGATCGACGCCAACGGCGTGTGGGTCGAGTAACCCCGCCGCCCTGACCGAGAGGACCCAGACACCATGCTGGTCAACAAGAGCAACCTGCAGGCGGTCTTCCAGAACCTGAAGACCACCTTCAACAAGGCTTTCGAAGCCGCCGAGAGCCAGTGGCAGCGCACGGCCATGCGCGTGCCCTCCGGCTCCAGCCAGAACGACTACTCCTGGCTCGGGCGGTTCCCGCGCATGCGCCGCTGGATCGGCGACAAGGTCATCAAGGCCCTGGAGGCGTTCAGCTACACCGTCGTCAACGAGGATTGGGAAGCCACCGTCTCGGTCCGGAGCAACGACATCGAGGACGACAACCTCGGCATCTACTCGCCGATGGCCCAGGACGCCGGTCACAGCTCCAAGCAGCTCCCCGACGAGATCGTCGCCGAGCTCAAGAACAACGCCTTCACCAACACCTGCTACGACGGGCAGTACTTCTACGACACCGACCACCCCGTCGGCGACGGGCAGGGAGACACCAAGAGCGTGTCCAACAAGGGCACCGCGGTGCTGTCGAACGCCACCCTGGCCGATGCCCAGGGCAGCTACGGTGCCGCGCGCACCGCGATCATGTCCTTTACCGACGACGAGGGCCGGCCGCTCGGGCTGATGCCCGACACCCTGGAGGTGCCGCCGGCGCTGGAGCACGTCGGGCGCATGCTCGTGGAGGCGGACAAGCTCGCCGACGACACACCCAACCCCTACAAGGGCACGGCGAAGCTGCTGGTTAACCCCCGGCTCACCTCCGACACCGCGTGGTTCCTCCACGTCACCAGCCGGCCGGTCAAGCCTTTCGTCTACCAGGAGCGCAAGGCGCCCGTGTTCGTCCAGCAAACGGACATGAACGCCGACGACGTGTTCTCCCGCGGCGAGTACAAGTTCGGCGCCGAAGCCCGCGCCGCCGGTGGCTACGCCTTCTGGCAGATGAGCTACGGCTCCACCGGCACCGGCTAACCCCACACCTATAGCAACGCGATGCGGGCCAATGACGGTGTCGTCCGGGGCGGCGGGTGACATCGGAGGCCGACGGGCCGCGGGGCCGCCTACCCCGCGCCAGGGGAATCACCAGAGGAGATCGCACAGTGGCCGAGCAGCAAGCCAGCACGGAGACGCAGACCGAATCGAACAAGGGGCGGGGCAGGGGCAAGGCCGCCAAAGTGGCCGTGCTCCGCGTGAGCGCCAAGCGCGCGCGCTTTCGCCGCGGCGGCCTTGAGTTCAACCGGAGCGAGACGGTGGTGCGCCTCGCCGACCTCAGCGACGAGCAGGCCGAGGTCATTCGCGCCGAGCCAATGCTCATGGTGCGCGAGGACGAGATCGAGGCCGACTGACGATGGCTTACGCGAGCGTCCAGGACCTGATCGACCGCTTCGGTGAGGACGAGCTCATTGAGCTCACCGACACCGAGCGCACCGGCCAGGTTGATCAGGCCCAGGTCGAGACCGCCCTGGAAGAGGCGTCGGCCGAGATCGACGCGCTGATCCGGCGGCGCTACAGCGTGCCCGTCTCACCCGCGCCGGCGCTGCTGCGGCGACTGTGCGCGGACATCGCCCGGTACCACCTGGACGCCATCGGCGGGCGCGAGCACGTCGCCAAGCGCCGCAACGATGCCGTCAAACGGTTGGAGAGCATCGCAGCTGGCCGGGCGACGCTGGACGGCGGCGAGCGTACTGGCGCCGGCACCGTCCACGTGAGCTCCAAGCCACGGCGCTGGAGCGGGAGGCGCGTGCTGTGAGCATCGGTATCGAGATCGACCGGGCTGACCTCGCCGCTATCGAGCGGGTATTCGCGAGCCTGTCGGCCCCGGATCGCCACGGCTTGATGGAGGCGCTCGCCGTCGAGGGCGGGAGCCAGACGCGTCGACGTATCAGCCAGGAGAAGTCGGCGCCGGATGGCAGTCCCTGGGCGCCCTGGACCGACGACTACGCGGCCACGCGCCACGGCGGGCACTCCCTGCTCGAGGGCGAAGGCGACCTGCTCGACTCCATCACCGCGGCCGCCACGACGGACGCCGCGATGTGGGGCTCGAATTTGCCCTATGCCGCCATTCACCAGTACGGCGGCACCCCGGACATGCCGCCCGGGCCGGCCGCGATCCCTGAGCGGCCCTACCTGGGGCTGTCGGCGGAGAACGCCGATGACCTGCTGGCGGTGGCCCGCGACTGGCTGGACGCCCAGATCGGAGGGCGCTGATGTCGACCCAGATGCAGTTACAAGACCTGGATCCGTGGATCGAGCGCCTCACCGCCGAGGTGCCGGCGCTCGTGTCGGTGGGCGGCGCCGCGGATCTCTCCGCCGCGTTCGAGGCCAAGGCGTTGCGCACGCCGGCGGCTTACGTGATTCCCGGTCGCGATCAGGCCGGGCCGAACAAGGCACTTGCCGGCGCTCATATCCAGCGTCTCACCTCGACCGTGGGCGTGGTGGTGGCCGTGCGCAACTTGAGCGACGGCACCGGCGAAGCCGGCCATCGCGAGCTCAGGCCCATTCGCGAGGCCATCCTCACGGCCCTGGTTGCCTGGTCGCCGCCCGACGGCGAGCCGGTCGACTACGCCGGTGGCTCGCTCGTGCGGCTGCGCAACCGGGTGCTCTGGTGGGAAGACCGCTTCACGACCCAGTCCCAGCTACGGAGAACCTCATGAGCGTGAACCAGGGCGGACGCTTTGTCCGCAAGACCAAACGCGGCCGGGCCGAGCGCGTGGAATGGACCGGGGCGCGCATGAGCCGCTACCCGCGCGAGCGTGATCGCGAGCGCTTCGAGCGCCCGGCGAAGTCCACCGCGAGCGCGTCCAAGGCGGCCGAGCCCGTCGCCGGCGACGACGGCAACCAGGAGTAACCCGGCATGGCAGAGCTCAAGACCCGCAAGACCCTCGTCGTCGCCGCGAACGAGTCGAGCTACGGCACTGACGCGAGCCCCACCGGTGCCGAGGCGATCCTCGTCTCCGACGTGAGTCTCACGCCGATGTCGGCGGACACCGCCGAGCGCAACAACTACAAGCCCTACCTCGGTGCGCGGCCGGTGGTGCATACCGGCATCCACGTGCAGCTCGAGTTCTACGTAGAGCTCGCGGGTTCCGGCGACCCGGTCACTCCGCCCGGCTGGGGCCAGCTCCTGCGCGCCTGCGGCTGCGCGGAGACCATCGACTCCACCAGCGGCAGCGAAAACGTAAGCTACGCGCCCGTCTCCGCCGACGAGGAGAGCGCGACACTCTACACGTTCATCGACGGCCAGAAGCACGCCATGCTCGGCGCGCGCGGGACCTGGTCGCTGGAGATGAACAGTAACTCGTTCCCGCGGATTCGCTTCCAGTTCTGGGGCATCTACGTCGACCCCGCTTCCGTGGCCGCGCCGTCGCCGGACTTCTCGGTGTTCCGCGATCCGGTCGTGGTGGACAACACCAACACGCCCACCTTCACCGTTCACGGCTACCAGGGCACGCTCTACAAGTTCTCGCTCGAGCAGGGCAACAGCGTCACCGCGCGCAACATCCCCGGCGACGAGAGCGCCATCATCACCGACCGCCAGAGCACTGGTTCCATCGAGATCGGCGCGCCGGCGATCGCCGCGCAGGACTTCTTCACGAAGGCGCGCAACAACGACACCGGCGCGGTGAACATCGTCCACGGCACGGCCGCCGGCAACATCGTCGAGCTCAGCCTCCCGGCCGTCCAGATCACCGAGCCGAACTACGGCGACCAGGACGGCACCCGAACGCTGTCCCTCAACCTGCGCGCGTTGCCGGCGAGCGGCGACGACGAGTGGACCATCACCACCAAGTAATCACCGTTTAAGGAGCGTTTTTCATGGCCTTCAAGCTCATGAAATCGGACACCTTCACCGCCCGCGCCGACGTGGTCGCGCCGGATGGCCACAAGTACCGCTGCGACGCGCAGTTCAAGCTCCCCGGCGACGATCGTCTCGCGGCCATCGAGGACGGTGAGATGGGCGACGAGGAGACCCTGCGTGAGCACCTGGAGGGCTGGACCAACTTCCGCGACTACAACGGCGAGCCCATCGAATACAACGCCGACAACCGCGAGCAGGCCATCGCCACGCCCTACATCCGTCGCGCGCTCGCCCAAGCGTTCATCGCCGGGGTCTACGGGGTTGGCGGTCGTCGAAAAAACTGATCGAGGCCGCCCGCCACTGGGCCGAGTCCCGCCGGGCGGGCGGCCGCAGCCAGGGGCGGGGCGAGCTCGCCGAGGCCATGGCCGCGTACGGCGCCTCGCCCGAGGCCGTGGATCAGTGGACCCAGGCACGCAATGCCGAACCAGAGGACGTCCAGATCTACCACTGCAACAGGGAGACGCTGCGGGTGTGGTTGATGCTCGAGACGCAATGGAAACGTGACCTCTTCTCCGGCGCCTGGCTCGGTCTCGACTACGCCGCCATCGACACCGTCCACCGCCTCGCCGGCCTCACCTGCAGCCAGAAACGCTTCGCGGATCTCCGCGAGATGGAAGCCACGGCGCTGCCGATCTTGAACCGTAAGAGCTGAGCACGAATGGCGAACGACCTCACCCTGCACATGCGACTGACGGCCGACGCCGACGGCCTGCAGGGGGAGGTGCGCGTCAGCCGCGAGGAGCTCGAGCGGCTCAATCGCACCGCTGGCAAAACCGGAACGGCCGCCCAGGATGCGGCCCGGGGGCTGAACCGCACGGGCCATACGGCCCGCCGCATGAGTCAGCAGGTCGGGCGCGGCAGCGATCAGATGACCCGTATGCAAGCCGCGGCCGGTGGTCTGCAGCAGGCACTGGCCCCGCTGATTGCCGCGATGAGTGCCGGCGCCGTAGCCCGGTTTGCGACTCAATCCATCGCTGCCACCGCCGCACTGTCCGAGCAGGCGGACGTCGCCGGCATTACCACCGAGCGCTATCAGGAGCTGGTCAAGGCGTTCGGCGATCTCGGCGGCGTGGCTGAGGACATCACGTCCGGTGCCTTGCGGCGGTTCAACCGTCGCCTCGGTCTCGCCCAGGAAGGCGCGGGTGCCGGAGCGAAGGCCTTCGAAGAGATGGGTACGTCCCTGCGCAGTGGGACCCAGCAGGCGCTCGATGAGACGATTGAGTACCTCGCCGGCGTCGAAGACGAATCCCGCCGCGCCGCGCTCGCCTCCCAGGTCTTCGGTGAAGACGCCGGTCCAAAGATGGGCGCGGTATTGGCCCAGGGTACTGCTGCCATCCAAGCCCAGATTGAGCAGATACGCGAGCAAGGGCGGGTGCTTTCCAACGAGACGGCTGCGGGGGCGCGCCAGGCCAACGACCAGCTCAACGAGATGCGCGACATCATCTCGACCGAGTTCAATCGCCGCATCGCGGAGAACGCCGAAAGCATCACCACGCTCGGGCGGGCGATGGCCACGCTCGCCGGCTGGACCGTCAAAGCCGCGGACGCGTTCGTGAAGTTCGGCGAAGGTCTAGGAATCGGTGTCGCCAAGCTTGTGGAAGGCGACCCTGCCGCCGAGCTGCAGAGCCGGATCGAGGGACTAGACACTCAAATCGAGCTCCTCACTAACAGTGCCAACATGTTCCAAGGCGTCGTCGCGCGCCTCGAGGGCAAGGACGCACTATCCGAAGGTCAGACGCAATACCTTGAGCGGGCGCGCGCCGAGTATGAGGCAACCCGGCAGAAGCTCCGCGCTCTGCGGCAGGAGCGCCAGCGGCTCATTGAGCAGCAAAGCGCCATCACCATCGACATCACCGGCGGGCGTGAGGCGCTGGACGATTGGATTCTCGGGCTCGGGCAAGTGCCACCAGCTCTCGACGAAGTCGTTGCTGCGACCCGCGGTGCTAGCGACAGCCGTGATGACAACGCTCAGACAACCGCTGAGGCCGCCGCCGCCGAAGCCAAATATCAGGCCCAGCTCCAAGCAGTGCTCTCGGTCGTTGACCCCGTCGGCCAGGCCGCCAAGGAGTACGGCAACCAGGTCCAGGTGCTGCGCAAGGCCCAAGAGCGCGGGCGGATCACCACCGAGGAATACGCCGAGTTCGTCGCCAAGCTCGCCGAGGAGTACCAGGCGAGCATCAACCCCCAGGACAACTTCGCGCAGAAGCTCCAGGCGGTGCTCGACGCCGCCAACCCCGCGGCGGCCGCTGCGCGGGAATACGCCAGCCAGGTCCACATCCTGCGCGAGGCGGTCGAACGCGGGCGCATCACTAATGAGGAATACGAAAAGTCCGTAGGCAACCTCGCGAAGGAACTACAGGGCGCCACCGACAAGACGAAGGAATTCAAGGACACCCAGCGCGAGGTGCCACAAATCGTTCAGGACACCGCGAGCGGTATCCGCGGTGCTTTCCGCGACACCTTCCGCGATGTCTTCGATGAGGGCATTGACGGCTTCAAGGACTTCGGAAGCCGCATTCTCGACGTGTTCAAAGACATCCTCGCGGAGATGGCCACGCTCGCCATCGCTCGGCCGGTCATCGTGCCGGTGGTGCAGGCAATGGGCGGGGCGATGGGTGTCGATCCGAGCCAGACGCAGAGCGTGCTTGGCGAGCTCGGAGGCTCCGGCAGCGGCGGTGGCATGGACTGGTCGCAACTCGCCTCCGGGTTCACGCAGTCCGCAGGGCTCGGCGTCGCGGGGCTCGGTTCGACGATGGCGGGCTACGTCGGCGGTGGCGGTTTCTTCTCGGGTATGGCCGGTGCCGGGGCGGCGTATTCGGCCGGCGGTTCGGCGGCTGCCCAGGGCGTGATGAGCAGCCTTGGTAGCTCGGCCGCCGGTTGGGGGGCAACGGCGGGTACCGCGCTGTCCGGCGCGGCCGCGGCGAGCCCCTACGCGGCGGTGGCGGGGCTGCTCGCCCAGGAGCTGCTCGGCGGCAAGTCGGGTATCGGCGCAAGCACCGGTGTCACCGCTGGCGCCGCCATCGGCTCGGTGATTCCCGGCGTCGGCACCCTCATCGGCGGCATCGTCGGCGGCCTCCTGGGGGCGGTCGGCGGTTCATTCCTAGGCGACAAGACCGATCCGCGCATCGCCTTCAAGAACGAGAAGGCCGGCACGCCGTCCAGCGCGTTCGAGGATGACGTTTCCGTCAGCACGCCGTTCGGCGAGCTCGGCCTCTCCAACGCCACCCACAAGACCGACGCCGAAGACTACAAGCCACTGCTCGACGGACTCGCCGAGTTCGACCGGATCATCGCCAAGATGGCCGACGAGGGCGAGGTGCAGAAGGTCTCGGACGCCCTCTCGGACTGGCGCTCGTCCATCCAGGAGTGGGACGACGCCGAGGCCGGCGACATCACCCGGCTGCTGCAGGAGCGCTACAGCGTCGTCTTCGGCGAGCTCGGTGGCCAAGCCTCGCGCATGCTCGAGCGCTTCACGCTGGGCTTCGAGGGCAGCGTCGATGACTTCCTCGCCCGCGTGACCACGCTGGGGCAGAGCTTGAACGGCCTCGACGAGCTGCTCGAGGACCCGGCGCGGGCACAAGCCATCGTCGCCGGTTGGGCCACTGCGTTCGAGGGCGACAACACGGCATTCGGCCAGCAGGCCCAGGGCATGGTGCAGGGCCTGGCGCGTGTCGAGGGCTACCGCAACGAGGGCGCGCTCGCCCAGTACCAGGCAGCCAAGGACGAGGCCAACCGCTCGCTCAACGAACTCTACAACGAGCAGGTCGACAAGGCCCGTGAGGCCGCCGAGGCGTTCGACGGCAGCTACGAGTCCACGGTCGAGCTCGGCAACCAGGTGGAGATCCTGCGCCAGCGCGAGCTCTCCATGCTCCAGGCGATCGACGCCGCTCAGCAGCAGGTCACCCAGCGCCTGTCCGCCAGCGCCGAGCGGATCCGCCAGGACCTCATGGGCGAGGAGGAGCGCTATCAGTACCTGCGCAACCAGGCGGAGGGTCTCGCCCAGTCCCTGAAGAGCATGACCAACCCCGAGCGCATCGCGCAGACCGCCGAGCAGATCCGCGAGCTCACCATGCAGGGCTACAACCTGCTAAGCGACGAGCAGCAGCAAAGCGGCATGGGCGAAGAGCTCGCCAAGTTCCTGGACCAGGTCCAGGAGACGGCCAACGAGCGCCTCGACGAACGCCGCGAGACCATCGACTCGAACGCCGACAAGATCGCCACCACCATCGACGACCGCCTCGGCGCCGTCGCCGATCGCTACGACAAGGCGGCCGAGGCGATGGAGCGGGCGATGGCGCCCCTCGGTGGCGCGATGGCGAGCTTCGCCGATGCCGTCGGCGACTTCGGCGAAATCGCCCGCCAGCCGGTGGACGTGCGGGTGCAGGTTGACACCGAGGCCGCCAACGACACGGAGGTCGACTGATGCCCCGCACGGTCACCACGAAGGTCCAGACCGCCACCCAGGGGCCGGTCACGCACCCCCGGCGTCTGGTGGAGCTGCGGTTTCCCTCGGCCACGCTGCGGCTGTCCACCGACGAGGACATCCCGTGGAACGGCCACACCTGGCAGGCGAGTGGCGTGCGCACGCCGAACCTGAGCGAGACGCCGGCGAGCAACGAGCGCGCGGCGATCGTGTTGCCCAACCTGGACCGCGCCGCCTCGGCGCTGGTGCTTGCCGAGCGCGTCGTCGACAGCCCCTGCCGCATCTGGCAGCTCTACGGCAAGCCGCCGTATGCCAGCGATGACCCGGTGCTGCTGTTCGAGGGGTACGTCGGCGAGGTCGCGGAGATCGCCGACACCCAGGTACGCCTCGAGTGCCGGTCCTGGGCGTCGGGCAACGCCGGCAAGTCGCCGCGCGTGCAGGTGGGCCCGCGGTTCGTCACCGAGCCGATGGCCCCCGGCACCGAGATCCGGTGGGGCGAGGTGACCATCGTTGTGGAGGCGCCGCGCTGATGGCCGCCTATCCCGACATCCCCTACAACGATCGCGAGAGCCAGAGCCGCCGAGTGCCCCGGCGCAAGGTGCTCATCACCCGCTCCCAGCGGGTGCGCGCGCAGGTGCGCGGCACGCCCGGCCTGCGCCGCTTCACCCTCGTGCACGACTACATCACGCGAAGCGAGGCCGACGCCCTCGAGGCGCACTACGAGGCGCACGAGACCACCGAGTTCGCGTTCACCTGGCGCGACGGCGTGACCTACCTCGTGCAGTACGACCAGGCGGAGCTCACCACCGACCACATCGCCGGGCAGTGGTGGCGCGTGCAGACGCAGCTCATCGGGAGGCCGCAGTAATGGCGCGGCTCACCTGGCCCGACTACGTCCCAGCCACCCCCAGCGGCCCCGGCGGCCGCGCCTCGCGCAGCGCGATCAACCGCGCGAGCAGCAACCACACCGAGCGCACGATGGCGTTCGCGGCCGCGGGCTCGCTTGCGCCAGTCGTCTACGGCATCGACCAGGTCGGCCCCTACTGGTTCAAGGCCGGTCGGTTGGGCCGGAATCTGGTAATCGCCGCCTACTGGTGCGTCGGCGAGATCGGCGGCGTCGAGGCCGTCACCCAGCGCAACGGTGACCCGCTGCCCGACGGCGTGCAGATGACCCACTACCGCGGCACGCTCGACCAGGCCGTCGACCCGTGGCTCGCCGCCGCGATCGACGGCTACGCCGATACGCTCGTCGACACCTGGGACGGTATTCCCTGCGCGCTCGCCTACACCGTGTTCCTGGTGCCGCCCGGCGCCGAGGCGGCGCTTGACTGCGTGGCCACCATTCGCGGCCGCCTGGTCTACGACCCGCGCACCGACACCACGGCCTGGAGCCCGAACCCGTCGCTGTGCATGGCGGACTTCATGGCCTCGCCCCTCTACGGCGCCGGCTGGGCGGTGGACTGGCCGAGTATCGGCGTGGCCGCCGACGCCAACGACGAGATCCTCGCCGATGGCAACCCGCGTCGCGAGCTCAACCTCACCATCAAGGACCAGGCGTCCATCGAGGATCACCTCGAGGCGCTGCGCACCTACGCCGGCGCGTTCATCGTGCGCGACGGCCACCAGCGCGCGCTCGTGCCGGATCGCCCGGCGCCGGTGGCGCGTGCCATCGACGGCGACCAGCTCCTGGATCTCAAGCTGCGCCGCCGCCGCGCCGCCAACGCGCCGACGGTGGTGCGCGTGCGCTACACCGACCGCACCGAGACCCCGTGGAAAGACGCCCACGCCGAGGCCGTGCTGCCCGAGGTCGAGGCCGGCACGCTCGAGCGCCGCGTCTCCACGGTGAAGCTGCCCGGCTACAACACCCACGCCCAGGCGTACCGCGAGGCCGTGGAGCGGTTGAACGCCGCGACCCTGCTCGACCTCGAGGGCAGCGCCCGGGCCACCGACGAGAGCCTGCAGGACCGCCGCGGCGACATCGTGACGATCACCGACGAGCTCGGCCTCGACGCGAAGGCGTTCCGGCTCACGGCGGTGCGGCCGGTCGCGATGGGCGAGTGGGCGCTGGAGTTCGCCGAGTACGCCGAATCGGTCTACTCCGACAGCGTCGCTACCGGCCCCGGCCCGGGCGATACCCACCTGCCGCACCCGTCCGAGGTGCCGGGCGTCGACGATCTCACCGCCACCGAAGAGATCTACCAGCTCCAAAACGGTGACTACGCCTCGCGCCTGCGTGCCACCTGGGCCGCCGCCGACTACCCCTACCGGCATCACTACGAGTGGCAGATCCTCGACGGCGACACCCTCATATGGCGCGACGCGAGCCCCGGCACCGAGCTCACCACGCCAGCGGTGGCCGAGCTCGTGACCTACACCGTGCGCGTGCGCGTGGTCTCCGAGCTCGGCTATCAATCCGAAACCTGGACCGAGACGACACTCACCGCCCAGGGCAAATACCTCGCCCCCGGCAACGTGCCTCAGATCACCGCCCGCCAGGTCGCCGCCGACGCCATCAAGGTGGAATGGCAGGAGGCGGCCGACATCGACATCTACCGCTACGAGCTCCGCCGGGGCGCGCCGGGCGTCACCTGGGAGAGCGCCGCCGTCGTCGACCGCATCGACGGCCTGCAGGCGCGCATCGAGGGCCTGGCGCTGGGCGATCACGACCTGCTGATCCGCGCCCTCGACAGCGTCCGCCAGTACAGCCCCGACGTCACGCGCACCACGGTCACCGTGGCGCCGCCCACGGCGCCGGCGTCGCTGCAGGGCTTCGAGGTCGGCGGTCAGGTGCGGTTGTCGTGGCCGCCGGGCGCGGGTTTCGTCGCCGCCTATGAGCTGCGCTACGGCGCGATTCACGGTGACTGGGCGAGCGCGCACCGACTGGACCGCTTGACCGCATTGCGGCTGGTCACCGACGAGGTGCCGGCGGGCTGGTGGCGATTTTACGTGCGCGCCATCGACGCCGCCGGCACGTTCAGCGACGACCAGGCGAGCCTCGACATCGAGGTCACCCTCGACAGCGCCGCCTTCCTCGTCGACCAACATGCGTACGACGCCGCGCAGACCACGAGCATGACGAGCTGGCGCAACCGCGCCGCCGGTGGCCAGCGCACTTACGTTACCGCCACCGCCGAGACCCCGGCCACGCTGTGGCCGAACGCGATGGCCACCTACACCGAGCCCCTGGCGACCTACCACGCGCCGACCACCAGCGAGTGGGTCTCCGACGTATGGGACCTCGGTTACGACCTCTCCGGCACCTGGCGGGCCACGGTCGACTACGGCGCCATCGACGGCAGCGCGACCGCCACGCTCGAGCTCTCACTGGATGGGCAGACGTGGGAGTCGGTCGGTGGCCTGGTGACCAAGCGGCGCGCCCGCTATGCCCGCATTCGGATCACCGGCGACGGCACGCTCTTCGTGCGTGTGCCCACCGTCTCGGCGCGCATCGACGTGGTCCCGCGCACCGAGACCGGCCGCGCAATGTCCTCGGCCAACGGGCCGACCACCATTCACCTCACCGGGCTCTATGCGGCGGTGCGCTCCATCACCGTGACGCCCGAGGGCGCCGAGCCGCTTAACAGCGTCGTCGACAACATCGGCCTGCACGGGGATCTGTACCTCTCCCGCGAGTCCGGTGGGTTCGTGCTCACCGAGGCCGGCGACCGCATCCAGCTCGACGGCGCCCAATACTCGTTCGACGTGTATCTCTTCGACAAGGACGGCAACCAGGTCGCGCGACCGTTCATGTGGGAATTCAAGGGGGTTTGAAGTGGCCGATATCCGTATCAGTGAACTCACCGACGGTGGCCCCGTCCAGCCGACCGACGACGTCCCCGTGGAGCGCGGTGGCACCACCCGGCGCGCGCAGGTGGGCTCGGCAGCCGCCGCCGATCTCGCCTCCACCGGCGGCACCGTGCTCGAGAACGACAAGGTCGTCGTCGGCGCCCCGTCTGGCGGTGACATGGGCGAGGGCACGGTCAACGGCTCGCTCTACGATCAGGGCCGGCGCGTGATGACGCAGGATCAGGTGACCATCTCGAACAGCGCCCCGACCGGTGTACCGGCCGACGGCGAACAGTGGATCATCTATGCCTAAGCAGGTCGGGGTGAACGGCGAGGCACGGGATGTCGTCGGGCACTACGTCGGCGCCGGCGGCGCCTGGCGGCCGATGCGCTACCACCTGGTTGGCGTCGACGGCCATTGGCGGCTCGCGGACACCACCGATGTGACCGCCGCCACGGCCCCGTCCATCCAGGCCGTGAGCGTCTACGGGGGTACCCCGAACCAGGAACTGCGCCTGCAGGGCGACGGCCTCGACGCCCTCTACGCCCCCCAGCCGGCCACCGGGGCGTTCTATGCGCTCGACGGCGGGCTAGGCGATGACTTCCAGAATTTCGTGGCGGTGCAGACAGCCGTCTCGCCCGTCTACGTCCCATCGGGCCGACGCCAGCGCCTGGCGCTGCCGCCCGGAGCCGGCCAGTACGTCCAGACCGCCACTGACACCGGTGGCTATACCCTGCTGGGGCTCACCGGCTCGGACGGCCTCGCCAGCTACACCCTCGGCCTCAAGGCGTCGCTCGACGCGCTGCCGCCGGCGGGCGAAGTGCGGTGGCTGCTCTACGCCGGCCAGCCGGCCGCCTGGCTCGGCGTGCGGGTGACCAGCGCCGGCGCCGTGGAGTACGTGCGCTATAGCGACGGCCTCGAGGCGGTGGTCGCCGTCGACGATGGCATCGTGGCGGCCGGTGAGGACGTGGGCGTGATCGTCGACTACGACGGCGACGCCGGCACGATGGGGCTCTACCTGGGCGACGGCCAATCGGCTACCAGCAGCGGCCGGGTGCCGCCGGTGGTGGGCACCGCCACCGACAGCGTTTATGCCGGCCGCGGCGTGGCCATGATGTTGGCGGCCGCGCAGGCGCAACCGCTGTTCAACACCGAGACCGCCGCGAGCGCCTGGAGCATCCTCGAATCCGGGCGTCGGATCCAGAAGGACGACGATGCATACGGGGCCGCGACCGCCGGCGACCTGGTGCAGCCGGGTACCGGCACCTATTACGTCGAGCTCGAGCACTTCCAGTCGTTCAACGTCCAGTTCGGCGTCGCGCCCGTGGCCATCGACCGAACCCTGCCGCCAGGCGTGATCGGATGGTGCGTGGCCACCATCAACGGCCGCCGGTTCGCCCAGGAAACCGGCGGTGGTACCCCCTGGTCCGGCGACGGCGCGATCCCCGCCGGCGCCCGCATCGGCGTGCTCTACGACAGCGACGACGGTACCTGGGAGCTATTCGTCGACGGTGTCAGCCGTGGCAGCCCATTCGCCGCCGGCACCATCACCGAGCCGGTGCGCATCATCGCCGGCAGCGGCGGCGATAGTGGCACCGACGCCAACGACATCCGCGTCAACGGCCAGCGGGATCAATGGGCTTTCCCGCCGGCGGGCACGGTGGCCGAGTTCCCCGGATGGCGTAAGCCCACGGCCGGCGCTACCACGTTCACCGAGGGCGCGCTCTACAACCTGGCCATACGCAGCGCCCTGATGAGTGCGGACAACCGGCAGCGGTTTCTGAACATGACCCCGAGCGGCGTCACGCCGATCGTGCGCGATCGCGGGGGGATGGAGACAGACGCCTCCGCCTACACGCTTGCGCAGAGGCTCGCCGGGGCATTCGAGCCACTGCCCGCGGCCGATGCCCCCGCCTCCGATCTCATCATGACCGTGCCCGACGTGGCGCCCGGCAACTATGAGCTATTCGTGCGCAATGAGCTCGGGGACTCCAACTCGACCCTGCTCACCGTCCAGCCGCCGAGACCCGTGGGTGGGTTCGAGTTGGACTTCGGTGCCCTGGACGAGGCGGCGTTCCGCACGCACTGGATGGCCGCGCACACCCAATGGGGCGGCGACAACGGCGGTGTCAGCCGCGAGAACGTGATCCTCGACCGAGCCGCCGGCCTCCTGCGCTTGCGAGCGCTCGGCGACGACTACACCGGCGCCGTCCAGGGGGTCGACGCCGACGGCGAGCCCTCGGGCGTCAACACCCGCATCGGCGGTTGCCTGGTCAGCCGTGGCTACCTGGGGCCGGGGCGCATCGAGGTCGAATGCCAGCTCCCGCCCCAGACCGGTGTCGCCTCGGCGCTTTGGACTTTCCACTACGAGGAGGGCTATCCCGGTCACCCCCTCTACGACGCCATCAAAGCCGACGCCATCCACGACTCCGGCAGCGCCAGCGCCGGCTACGTGGCGATCCGCAACCACGAGATCGACATGGAGTTCCCCACGGCGCTGAAGACCGCCAGTGGTCCCTATGACGGCATCGCGCTCACCCACGGCCGGTTCAACACCTGGCATGGCGAGCTGCGCAACTGGAGCGTACCCAACAACGACGTGCCCCAGTGGGATTCCAACTACAGCGCCACCAACGACCCGGCGTACTGGAGCGAGTACACCGACCACTGGCTCGACCACGGCATCAACCTTGCCGACGGCGGCTGGCACACCATCGGCTTCGAGTGGCACACCGACCCCGACGACCCGCGCGTGGCGTTCTTCATTGACGGTACCTGGACGCACACGATCCGCACCCACGTACCCGACATCATCGGCCGCCTCTGGCTGGGACTGTGGTTCCCCAGCGGCGCCTACGCCTGGGCCGGCGAGACCGCACCGTGGATCGAGCAGGAGATGCTCGTGCGCCGCATCGCCTACACCCCGTTCGACGAGCCCGCGCGTGAGCTCGGCGAATCCTATCCCCACAGCGAGTTCCGAGACATCCCGGGGAGCGTATGAGCTACCAACCGTTCCGACACGACAAGCCGGACCCGACCGCAGACAACGGCGTCGACGCCTTCACCAACACCCGCGAGAACCTGCTGGCGCTGCGCGATGCCGCCGTGCTCGGCGTCATGCCGGGGTGGTCTATGAGCACCTCGGGCCAGGCCGCCCAGCCGGATACCGTCACCTACGCCCGCGGCAGTGAACGAATCCGCATCGCCATCACCTGGAGCGGCAACGGCTTCCCCCAGCAGGTCGCCCTCGAGTACAGCAACGACCTGGGCGAGAACTGGCAGGCCATCGGCACCGAGACCATCACCTACGACACCGCGGACAACGTCGTCGAGACCACCTGGAGCTGAGGAGCTGACATGTCCAACCACTTCCTGCTCGGCGTCCCGGGCCGCTTGAACCAGATCCGCGACAACCTCGCGACCCTGCTCAACCGCCTGAACCAGGCCCGGGCCGATCGCCTCGACGCCAACATCACCAGCCGGCAGGCCGACTGGGGCGCGACCCAGACCCACCGCGACCGCCTCGACACCAATATCGGCAGCCGGGCGTCTCAGGGGGCGGTCAACACCCTGCTCAACCGCTTGAGCCAGGCACGGGCTGACAACCTGGACCGAGCCGCCAACCGCTCCCAAGCGTGGGAGCGCAGCAGCCCCGGCAGCTACACGTTGACGGTGCCCCAGGGCGTGACCGCGATCGTCGTCACGGCCGTCGCCGGCGGCGGGGGTGGCGGTGCCGGTGCGCGCGACGGCAGCAACAACACCAACCACGGCGGCGAAGGCGGCGGCAGTGGCTACGCTGTCGCCCGCCGCGCCTACGCCGTCACCGCCGGCCAGAGTCTGGATATCCAGGTGGGTGCCGGCGGTGCGGGCGCGGTCATCTACGATGGCGACAGCACCCTGGCACGCAGCGGCGGAGATGGCGGCAACACCACCATCGCCGGGCTGCTCGTCCTCCCCGGCGGCGTCGGCGGCGGGGCCGACGCCAACATCTACAGTAGCGACCCCACCGAACCCGGTCCCGGTGGCGCCGGCTACCTACGCGGCGGCGGCCTCGGCTACGGCAGCGCCGGCCACGGCGAGGACCTCCCGCTTAGCGCCCCATTCGGCGAGCGCCACAACGGCGGCACACCCGCGGGCGACGGCGGCACCACCACCCGGTCGCTCGGCGCCGGCGGTGCTGCGAGCCTGCTCGCCAAGGGGGGCGACGGCGCCGCCGAAAGCTACGTCAGCGATAGCGTCACCGCCCAAAGCGGCACCAAAGGCGCCGGTGGCGGTGGCGTCGGCGGCGGCAATCTGAGCACCGGCACCTCCATCCGCGCCGGCGACGGCGGCGACGGCTACGTCCTCATCGAATGGGTATCGTAAGGAACGCAATCATGACGAACCGCATGATCCTCTTGGTGGGGGCAGTCGCCGCGACCGTGGGCCTCGTTGGCTGTGCCTCCAACGGCGGCTATGCCGGCATGTCCGACCAGCAGTTCGCCGAGCTCATGGACGCCCGGCGGGCCGTGGTGACCGCCCAGCGACCGCGCGTCCAATGCGAAGCCGCATGTGACGTCACACTGCCAGCGTACATGGGTAGCGACATGCCGCAGCTCCTGCCCCAGGCGCCCACCAACGGCTGGGACGCACTCGTGGCCACCCTCGAGACCGTCGAGCGCGTCGGCGTGGCGGGCCTGCCAATCTGGGGCATGACCGAGGCCGTCGACAGCGCCGTCGGCATCGCCGAGGGGATAAGCGGTCCCACCCAGATTCACAACGGCGACACCATCGGCGGCGCCAAGGTGGGCCGGGACTACGCCGGCGGCGACCTCGTTCGTGGCGACATGGCTGGCGGCGACATCGCCGGCCGCGACGCTATCCGCAACAGCGGCCGCATCGCCAGTCCCAACGACAGCACCCACGAGCCCACCGTCGTCGAACAGCCGGCACCGGTAATCGTCGATGGAGGGGGCGACTAAGGGGGGAATGTAGAGCCGCGGTTAAGGGGCGTATAAACTGCCCGAAACCGCGGTTCAAAGCCGTCGCATATCAAGCGTCGCCGCGTCGCAAAACAAGCGGCGCGCTACACCCGCTCGGGGCAGAACTCCGCCAGGGTGCCGTCCACATCCACGATCACGGAATCCTCGGACAAACGTCAGTTCCCCTGTGTTAGTGAGCGAATCCGCCAGTCCGCGGTGCCCACGGGTTCGATCATGACCGGCTCGGCATGGCCGAGGCGCTCGCCGTCAGGGCTGCCGTACGCAACGCTGCACACGACCCGGAACACGCCCGAGTGGGCGACCACCAACGGCCGGCCATAGTCCCCCAACACCGCATTGAGCGCGTCGACTACTCGTATCCGGAAGGCCATCCAGCTCTCGCCACCGACGGGCGTATCCAGATAGCCGGGATGCCGGGCAAGGGGCACACCCTCGAATTCGCCCCAATCGCGTTCATTGAGCCCGGCGAGCGCCACGTGCGGGTAGCCCGGCGCGGCCAGCGACGCCGTCTCCCGAGCGCGCACCAGGCAACTGGTCGCCACCACGTCCCATTCACCCGCCAGGTATGCCGCCGCGGCGCGGGCCTGCGCCTCGCCACGCGTCGTCAACGGGCAATCCGTGCGTCCGGCCACACGGCCTTCGCGGTTCAGCGTCGTCTCACCATGGCGCATGAAGGCGAAGGGTCGACGAATCAGCATGGTTCGGTATCTCCAGCGCGGGTTCGGCGGCGAGGCGCGGCCCCAACAACGTTTGCCATGGCGTGACCGGCTCGATGGCGCCGAACAACGGAACGACCCGCCGTGCACCGAGGCGCCGCGCCAGATACACCAGGTCACGCGCGCGGGGATGCACGTTCCAGCGCACGCCATCCGTGCCGCTTGCAGGCGCGCGGTCGCCCATCCCGGGTGGCCGATAGCCCGTATGGATCACCTGGCGGTCGGGATAACGGGCCACCCAGTCGACCGCGTCCGGGGTGCTCTCGTCGGCGACCACCAGCACCTCCGCCGGCTCGCGCGTGCACTCGGCCGTCACCGCGGGCATCGCAGCCCTCGCCGCCGGCCGGCACAGGGTTGCCAGCTGCCCGATCGACGCGGCGAGCCACGTGCGGCAAGTCTCGTCGAGGGCATAGGTCAGATCCCGCGTCGAGCCGAGGCGATGCAACCACAACGCAAACTCCAGCGCACGGCCCGAGGCTGGAGCAGGCAACACTGTCGGCGCATCCAGCCGTCGCGCCAGCGTCCGCCGGCAGTCCGCCTGGGCACCGTCGTACAGCCCGTAGGAGGCGTCGAAAAGTGCCGTCGCCGCCGGCGGCGGAACGTCAAAAGGAAACAGCAACGACTCCAGCGACGCATCGCCGCTGTAGAAAACGCCGCCATCAATCCCGAGATGGATCCAGACGCCCCCCAGGGAGTGGCCGGCCAGCCCGGTGGTCACTTCGACGCCGGCGATCTCGCATCGACCCCGGTACGGCAGGGCGTGCCAGCGACGTCCCGGCGGCAACGCCCGCGCCACGACGGGCGTGCAGTAGACCGGCAGATCCAACGGCAGGTTCGCGACGGCACCGACGTGGTCGAAATGATCGTGGCTCAGCACCACCGCGTCCACGTCCAGGTCACGATACCAGTCGCAGGGCTGACCGGCGTACATCGGCCCTCCGGCATCCAGCAGCAGCCGTCGGCCGGCGTGGCTTACGTACACCGCCGCGGGCGCCTTGGCGCCAAAACCGCTCAGCACCTGAACACGCAGGCTCATGCCGCGCGCTCCAGACCCCAGCCCTGCTCCAGCACCACCCCCACGTCGGCTCCCGGAGCCAGCGCTTGCGAATGATACGCGAACAATTCCGCCCCGGTGACCAACCTCAGCGACACCTCGTAACGCTCACCACGAAAGATGCAGCGCTCCACGCGTGCCGTCATGCCATCGGTTCCCAGGCGCACGTGCTCCGGACGGACCAGGACCGGCGTCGCCACGCCCGCCTTCTCCGTCGCGGCAAGCTGCATGAGCGTCTCCCGACCCAGCACTTCCCCGGCCTGTCCGCCGGGCAGGTGGAGAATGCTGCCCTGGCCGATGAAGCGTGCGACCCATTCGCTGCGGGGCTGGCGATACAGCGCCTGCGGTGTCGTCCATTGCGCCAGCTCACCGTCGTGCATGACGGCGATGCGGTCGGCCAGGGACATCGCCTCCGCCTGGTCGTGGGTCACGTAGAGCATGGTGGCGCCGGTGCGCTGGTGGAACACGCGGAAATGCTCCTCCATGGCCGAGCGCAGGTGCCGGTCCAGGTTGGCGAGAGGCTCGTCGAGGAGCACCACCGCCGGCTCGGTGACCAGGCAACGCGCCAGGGCGACGCGCTGACGCTGACCGCCGCTCAATGCCTCCGGCCGCCGCTCGGCGAGCTCGCTGAGCTCCACCGTCTCCAGCGCACGGCGAACGCGCGCGCGGTAGTCCGGCCCCTTCACCCGGCGCAGCTTGAGCGGATAGCCCACGTTGTCCGCCACGCTCATGTGCGGCCACAACGCGTAGGACTGGAACACCATCGCCATGTTGCGCCGCTCGGGGGGCTCGTGGCGGGTAGCATCGGCCAGGCGCCGCCCTCCCAGGCTGATGGCGCCGGCAGTGAGCGTTTCGAAGCCGGCGAGCAGGCGCAGTGTCGTGGACTTGCCACAGCCGCTGGGCCCCAGCAGCGCCACGAACTCGCCGCGCCCGATGGAAAGCGAGAGCCCGTGCACCGCCGCGCGCTCGCCGAAGCGTTTGCTGACGTTGTCGAGCATCAGGTCTGCCACGGTATGACCCCCTTCGGCAGCCGCGGGGCGAGCAGGCTCAGCGCGAGCATCATCACGGCGACCATGGCGACGACGAGCACTGCCACCGCCGAGGCGAGCACGCTGTCGCCGCCCTCGTCGAGATTGAAGATGAGCACACCCAGCGTCTCGTTGCCGGCACTCCACAGCAGCGCCGAGACCGTCAGCTCGTTGACCGCGATCAGGAAGACCAGCAGCCCACCGGCGAACACCGCCGGGGCGACCAGCGGCAGCACAATGTCGAGCAGCCGGCGCAGCGGCCCCGCGCCGGCGAGTCGCGCGGCTTCCTCCAGGGAACCGTCCAGCTCGGCCAGGCCGCTCGTGACCGGCTTCAGCGCGACCGTGAGAAACCGCGCCAGATAGGCGACGAATATCAGTGCGAGCGTGCCGTAGAGCGACACCTCCACCACCGGCATCGGCCGTGCGAACAGCAGAATGCAGGCGATGGCGAGCACCACGCCCGGCAGCGCGTAGGGCAGCTCGAGCACGCTGGTCACTACCGCCCGCACCGTGGCGGGGCAGCGACGCAGGCGATAGGCGAGGGGCAGGCACCCGCTCATCAGTACGACCGCGGCGCCGCCAGCGAGCAGCAGGCTGTTGCTGAACGCCCGGGCGGTCACACCCTGGCGGTCGAGCATCTCCCGGTAGGCGCCCAGTGTGGCGGTATCACCGGAGAGTGGAACGCCGAGGGCCGGCACGAGCGAGCCGACCACCAGCGCGGCCAGCGGCGCGACCAGAATCAGAGCGAGAACGGCGGCGAGCAACGCTTCCACCCAGGGCCTGGCACCGGCCAGCCGGAACCGCTGTGGCCGGCCGCCGCTGCCGGCCAGTGTACTGGCACTCCCCGCGGTGAGACTTTGCTGGACGAGCACACCCGCGACGGCGAGCACGGCGATCAGCAGCGACAACGCGGCGACCTCGCTCAGCATTTGGTTCCCGAACCCGGCCATGCGCTGGTAGATCAGCGTCGGCAGGACGTAATAGGAGGCGGGGATACCGAGCATCGCCGGAATGCCGAAGTTGCCCAGAGCCGAGACGAACGCCATGGCCCCACCGGCAACCAGACCGTTTCGGGACAGCGGCAGGATCACGTCGCGCCACACCGCTCGCTGGCACGCGCCGCTGATGCGCGCCGCGGCGATAAGATCGCCGGGCAGGTTGAGCAGACTCGTACGCAGCGCCAGAAAGACCAGGGGCGCATGCTGGATGCCGAGCAGCAACGCGATGCCGTTCGCCGAGTACAGCGGCTGCGGACTGCCGAGCGGCGGCGCCAGCCCCAGTGTGTTGAGCACCGGGCTGGCCGGACCGAAGAGCTGCAACCAGCTGAGCGCCGTGACCTGCGGCGGTATCATCATCGGCAGCATGAAGGCGAAGACGAACGCACCCTTGGCGCGCACGTCCGTGAGCGTGATGCTTACCGCGAAAAGCCCCCCCAGGAGCAGCGAGATCACCGTACCCGCACCCGCGGTGTAGACGCTGTGCCACAACGCCCGCCATGTCGCCGCAGCGGTGAGCATGCGCCAAAGGGGCGAGTCGCCCCCTTGCTGAAGGTCGCCGAACGCTTCCAGCAGCAACCGCAGCGTCGGCGCCAGCGCCAGCACGGCCACCGGAACCAGGTACACGACCGGCAGCCAGCGCGAGTGGCTGCCGGCCGGAGTGAGCACCCGTGCCATCAGCTTCCGAATATCTCGCTGAAGCGCTGCTTGAACGCCTCGGCGTTGTCCAACGCCCGCTCCGCGTCGAGAGGCAGGAGCTCGATCTCCTCACGCGGCGGGAAGCCCTCCGGAGCGGCCACGTCGTCGCGGGCCGGCAAATAGCCCTGGCTGCGCACGAGCGCCTGGCCCTCGCGGGAGAGGACAAAATCCACGAACGCCTGCGCCGCGTCCGGATGCTCGGCGCCGGCCATGATCGCCACCGGCTCGGTCACCGCGCTCACGCCTTCTTCCGGGAAGACGAATTCCACCGGCGCGCCTTTCGCGGACTCGCGTATCGGCAGGAAATCCACGACCACGCCATAGGCCTTGGTGCCCGAGGCCACGGCCTTCAGCACGCCGCCGTTGCCGCCCTGGGCGCTGGCATCGTTGGCGCTGAGCGCTCGATAGTAATCCCAGCCGAGCGCCGGGGCGTCCGTCAGCGTCGCGAGGTGGATCAACGCGGCCCCGGAGTACAGCGGGCTGGGCATGGTCACCTGGCCAGCGTAGGCGTCGCCGGTGAGATCCTGCCAGCTCGCCGGCCGTTCGGCGGCGCGGGTGTTGTAGACGATCCCCGTGGTGATGAGCTTGGTGCTGTAGTAGTAGCCCCCGGACTCGTAGAGGCTGCTGTCGTAAGCGTCGCGGTGCTCGCTGAGGTAGGGCTGGAGATGCCCGTCACGCTTGAGCGATTCCATGCTGACCGTATCCGCGATGAGCAGTACGTCCGGCTTGACCACCCCGGCCTCGAGCTCGGCACGGAGCTTGCCCATGAGTTTTGTGGTGCCGTCACGGACCCACTCCACCTCGATGTCCGGATGCGCCTTCTGGAACGCGTCCACGGTCTGCTGGGCGTCGGTGGTTGGCTGGCTGGTGTAGAGCACCAGCGGGTCGGCGGCGTTGCCCGCCATCGGCAGGCCGATCATCGCTGCCAGAACGGCCGTACGAAGCATTCGGTGAACCATGTATCACTCTCCGGCGTTGTGCGTGTGCGCTGCACAATCTACGGCGGCCGGCTTACAACGCCGTGACACATGACTTTCGTTACGATGCCGAAAATTTTCGCTTTCGCCGCATCCGGCTTTCGCCAGGAGGTAGACCGCCGTGAGCTCGATCGATCGACAGCACCGCCTGCTCGCCCTGATCAACTGTGAAGGACGCCAGACCATTACCGCGCTCGCCGAGCGGTTCGCGGTATCCGTGCAGACGATCCGCACCGACATCCGCACGCTCGCGGGCAAGGGCCTGGTCCTGCGCCGCCACGGTGAGGTCCTGCCGTTCCCGGACTACGAGAACGTCGCCTACGATCAGCGGCGGATCGTCAACGCCACCGGCAAACGACGCATCGCCCAGCGCTGCCTGGAGCTCATCGGTGACAATCAGTCGCTGTTCCTGGGCACGGGCACCACGGTGGAACAGCTCGCCGCCTCGCTCGCGGTGCGCGAGGGGCTGCAGATAATGACCAACAACCTGCATGCGGTACGCCACCTCTGCCACCACCCGAGCTGCCAGCTCACCGTGGCCGGCGGGCGTGTGCGCCAGCGTGATCAGGACATCATCGGCGGTGATGCCTGGCGTTTCTTCGAGCGTTACCGCGTGGACGTCGGCGTGGTGTCGGTGGGCGCGATGGACCGCTGGGGACGGCTGTACGACTACAACGATGACGAGGTCATGGCGCGGGAAGGACTGGTGGCCAACGCGCGGCTTACCGCCGTACTCATCGACAGCACCAAGTTCGACACCCGGGCGAGCTGCAATGCCGGCACCGTGGCGGACTACGACGTGGTGATCACCGACGAGCCGCTGCCCCGGGCACTGCGCTCGACCCTCGGCACACGGGCCATGCATGGCTGAATCGAAAGATTACGGCGACCATTCATCAGAAAGTGATGCACTGCGCAAACGGTAGGCGATGAAGAGCGTGACCCATGCACGCTTTCAGCTATATTGACCGTAAAACAGTACGTCATCACTGCGATCGTCGGGCGGCCTGGGGGCGACAAGCATGGAGTCTGGGGGTGCCGTGCTCATTGTCGAGCGCGCATTGGGCAACAACAACGACCGCAAGCACATCGACGCCTTGCGGGAGAACGGTTACACGGTGAACACCATCGCCCGCGGCACCAACCCCGTACCCATGATGTCCGAGCTCAACCCCGTCGCGGCGTGCTTTCAGTACGACTACCCGGATCTTCCCGGCCTTGCCGACCTTCAGAACGCCAAGCAGCGCGTTCCCAGTGTGCCCATCCTGATGATCACCCAGGCCCATTCCGAGGCACTCGCCGTTTGGGCCTTCCGAACCCGGGTCTGGGATTACTTCGTCGAGCCGGTGGACATCAACCGCTTTCTCGCGGTCGTCGAGGTGCTCGCGGCAGTGCGACAGGCGGATGCACGCACCCCGGGCAGGAAGGAGCGCGGCGTCGCTTCGGCGCCCTACCGAATCCCAGCGGAGGCGCGGGTGCGGCCGCCGGACACGCCATCGACGGCCCAGACACGCGCCCTGGAGAACGCACTGTCGTTCATCGACCGCCACCTGCACGAGAAGATCGCCCAGGCGGACGTGGCGAGCATCTGCGGCCTGAGCCCGTTCCAGTTCAGCCGGGCATTCAAACGGCATTTCGGCACCACCTTCCAGGAATACCTCCTGCGCCGGCGTGTCGCCGAGGCCATGCACATGCTCAAGCACCCGGGGGCCTCCATCACCGACGTCTGCTACAACGTCGGCTTCCGGGACCTTTCCTACTTCACCCGGATTTTCCACCGGTACGTAGGTGAGCCGCCGCGGGAATATCGCGAGCGGGCGAAGATATCGGCGAATGGCAAGCCTCCCGAGCTTCCCGATCCCGAGCAGGTGCTGTCGTTGCCGATGAGGAACCCGAAGCACTAGCACCGCGGCCGGCCGGACCGCGAGCGTCAATCTGTCGCCCCCGGGCGAGCACCCGAAGCAATCCACCACGGACACACTGAAAGGAATCGCGGGTGACAACGGCACCGCCGCCGCCACCCGTGACCTCGCCGCTTGAAGCTTGCGACTTGCAACTCACCTCAGACGACTCACTGCACCAGCACCGGAATCTCGGCGAGCACGCCGAAGTTCTCCCCACCCGTGTTTCCCGTGGGCTCGTGGGGTGAGCAGTCCGGCAGGAAGTAGATGGTCTTCTTCTGCCAGCCGCTGACCTGGGGATCGGGATCCCACCGGGCGATCTCGCCGTCCGGCCGGCGAATGTTGAACGTTTCGACGAAGTCGTCCCAGCGTACGCGGCCGTCCGGATCGTCGTTCGACCATGTGCCGTCGGATTGGCCATCGGCATTCCAGTCGGGCAATTCCATCTGTGTGGGCGCATCCCGGTCGATGTTGTTGGCCTGATCCACCACCCACGCGACGTTCACGTTCACCGCACCGACCAACTGGTTACAGGGCCCCGGATTGTCGCCATTACACTGAATGACCGGCAGCGTCATGTTCCACAGCTCGGTCTCGCCCGTTCCCATCGACCAGCAAGCCTCGAAATCATTGAAGGTCGCCTGTGACTGACCGCCCAGTGTCGCCATATCCTTGCCGAGGGTGAGCGACTCCGGGTTGCCGTTGCCGCATACCAGCGAGCGCATCTCGTCGGTATTGGTACCGCCCTGGCAGGCGTTGTCCTGGTTGAAGGACGTCCAGCCGCCGGTTTCGCTGTAGCTGTCATTGGAGGAGCTCGAGATGAACCGGCCAATGCTGCAATCGTAGGACCCGTCGGGCTGCAGAAGCTTCTCCTCGCACAACGCGATGGGCTGGTCCACGTCGAAGGGCCGCAGGTCGCCCGCGTAGCCGAGGTACGCCACCGCCCGCGCGGCACTCTGGTACTCGGAATGCCCGAAGATGTAACCGAAGAACGCGGCGACCGGTGTGGCGTTGCGCTCGGTCACCACTTCGACGGCATTGATGAAGTTCGGATCGGCGTCGAGCTCGGCGGCGGTCTTGCCGAACAGTTCCACCGGTTCCAGGGAAGGATTCGGCGTGAACGTGCGTGTGGCGAAGCTCCAGTGCCCACGCCGCACGCGCGTGACTTCCACCGGCTCACCCTGGCTGTCGTTGGACGCCGCCGTGTCCGCGGCGACCTGATTGGCGTCGGGATTCACGGCGCTACCGTCGTCCAGGTACAGCCAGCGCGCGCCGGCGAGCGCTCCGCCGTCCGCCGCGTTCTGCAGCTCGTTGCGCGCCACGTACAGGTTGCTGGTATCGATCGCGAGCATGGCGAAGCCGAACAGCATGACGACGGACAGGGCCATCAGCACCAGGGAGATACCCTGCTGCGCCCGCGGCGGTGCCCCCTCAGGCAGCCGGAGCGTGTTGCGACCCCGGGCATCCATCACTCGGCCCTCATGGCAGCGGTCGCCGACAGGGTCATATCCGTGACCGAGCTGGCGAACTGGGGCAGTATCAGGAAGTCGTACGGGTAGTCCACGGTGACGCTGAGCTCGTCACCGGCGTTGTACGTCCCGTCGCCGTCCAGGTCGGTGCGCTGAATCTGCACGCTGAGGCTCGCCGGGCCGCCCAGCGAGATGAGATACGCCTCCGCGTAGTCCCGCACCGCCGCTTCGATGGCCGCATTCTCCGCACCGAGATCCCGCGGATCCTGCCGGAAGAGGATGCCCGTACGCGCCCCCTCCCGGCTGGCGTTGGTGATCGTGGCCTTGTCGAAGAACACGATGCTGAACTCGATGATCCCGAACAGCAGCATGAACAGCAGCAGCGCGGTGATCGCGAACTCCACCAGCTCCGTGCCCGCTTGCCGAAACCGATTACCCGTTCTCATGTCACCCCCTCCCGGACACTCGTTGTCCATCAGCCGCGGCGTCAACGCGCCGATTCCCGTCCGTCTTCACCACCGTCCATGCGCCCGCGCACCCGTGTGGCGTTTTCGCTGGCGGTCTCGTAGAACGTGGGCGACGCCCTCATGGCCTCGTCGAACAGGCGTGCCGCCATCTCGGCATCGCCGTCGAGCATGGCGACGTAACCCATGTCGTTGTAGGCCTCGGCGCTGGGCTGGGTATGCCGGAAGGCGGCCAGGGCCTCGTCGTAGCGGCCCTGGCGTACATGCACCAGGCCCAGGTTCCGCCACGCGAGCTGGTGCTCGGCGTCGGCGGCCAGGGCACGCTCCAGTGCCGCCCGTGCACCGGACCAGTCACCGGCGAGATACCGGGAGTAGCCCAGGTTGTTGAGAATCACCGCCGAGCCGGCGTTGATTTCGAGGGCGGCCTCGTAGTGCTTCTTCGCCGCGGCGAAGCGGCTGTCCAGGTCCGCGAGCACGCCCAGGGCATTCTGCGCACGCCAGGAGCGTGCCCCTTCGTCCACGGCGGTTTCCAATGCCTGCCGTGCATCGCCGTAGGCGCGCTGACGCAACCTCAGGATGCCGAGGGCGATCCGGGCGGAATGCTCCTTGGGCTCGACCCGCAACGCCCAGCGATAAGCGGCTTCGGCGAGGTTCGCATTGCCCCGACGGTCGTGAATGGCACCGATTCGGTAAAGCACCTCCGGCGACGGCTCGTCGGCCATTTCCAGGCCGCGGATATACTCGAAAAGGGCCCTGTCCCAATCCCCCGCCTTGGCGGCCGCGTCGCCCCGAGCCTTGGCCTCGGCGGGGGAACCCGCCGGAAAGCTGGTACCGAAAGCGGCAGTGGACTCACCGTCATAAAGCGCGCTGTAAGCGCCCCCGTTGCCGTCGTTTTTCTGCGGCGTCGCCGCGCACGCGAGCAGTGTCAGGCTCAGCACGAGCACCGAGCCCGCCTTCATGCCTCGATTCAGCATTCCCATCACCGATACCCCCTCGGTCGTCCCCGACCGGTCAACGCGCACCGAGCGCAGCCATCGCGCCGATAATCGGCGGACCCAGAGTCACCACGAAGAAACTCGGAAAGATGCACAGCACCAGCGGGAAGAGCATCTTCGTGCCCACCTTCGCGGCCCGCTCCTCGGCACGCTGCGTGCGCTTGTCCCGCAGCTCCTCGGAGTAGATGCGCAGGGTGGCGGCCACGCTGGTGCCAAAACGCATGCTCTGCAGCAGCGTCGTCACCAGCGCGCGTACATCCTCGACGCCGGTACGGTCCTCCAGGTCCCTCAGGGCCTCGCGATTGTCCATTCCGGCACGTGTTTGCATGTTGAACAGCGTGAGCTCGTCGCACAGTAGCGGGTGGCTCACGGCGAGATCGTCGGCCACGCGCTGAATCGCCGCCGCCAACCCCAGCCCCGCCTCGGTGCAGACCACCAGCAGATCCAGCGCGTCAGGAAGCGCACGAGCGATCGCCGTGGTGCGGCGCTTGATGCGGCGATCCAGCCACAGGCTCGGCGCCACGAACCCGGCGATGCCCGCCGCGGCGGTGAAAAGCATGGAGGCGGTCTCCGGCATGCGTGCCGTGACAGTGGCCAACGACGCGACGATCGGCAGCAGCACCGCGAGCGCCAGCTTGGCCCCGTAGAAGGTGGCGAGCGCACCATTGCCACGCAAACCCGCATGGCGGAGCCGCTCCTGGGCGCGGGCGCGCTGCGCACGGCCCTTCGGCACCAGGTAACGGCCCAGGGGCTCGACCATTTTCCCGGGGCCGCCCCGGGCGGTCGCGTCCGACGCGTCACCGCCCGGCGCGAGCGCCTGCAGGCGGCGGCGCAGTGGACTCGTAATCCCCGAAACCAGGAGCACCCCCGCGAGCATCAGGGTGAACACCGCCACACCGAGCATGATGGCAAAGCCCATCTGGGCCATCTCCGGCCGTGCCGACACGCCCTCGACGAGACCGAACAATGCGCTGAGATAGTCATCCATGGTTCGCCCCTCCCGGGTTCACGCGTCGATGCGCACAATGCGCTTGAGCCAGAGAATCCCCAGCATCATCAGCACGAAAGCCCCGATCACCAGCTTTCGCCCGGTGGGATCACCGGTGAGCATGGGAATGAAATCGGGATTGACCACGGATAGCGCGGCCGCCAGCACGAAAGGCATCAGCGAGAGTATCCAGGCGGCCATCTTGCCCTCTGCGGAAAGCGTGAGGAGCTTGCGTTTGAAGCGGAAGCGCTTGCGCACGACATCCGCGAGCTGATCCAGCAGCTCGGCGAGATTGCCGCCGGTCTCGCGCTGTATGAGCACCGAGCTCACGAAGGCCATGACCGTGACGCTGGGCACCCGCTCCAGCAGCCCGGCCAGCGCCGTGCGCACGTCGCCGCCGTAGTTGATCTCGGTGAAAGTGGTCGAAAACTCCTTGCCCACGGGATCGCGCATCTCCTCGCCCACGAGCATCAACGCGCCGGTAAACGGATGCCCGGCACGCAGTGCGCGCGCCATGATCACCAATGCGTCGGGGAACTGCTCTTCGAAGCGAGCGAGACGCTGGGCGCGCGCCATTATCAGACGCCCGACTGGCAGCGTCAGCGCGACGACCCCGGCAATGACAGCGAGCAAGCCGCTGGCGGTAAGGAACACCACCGCCGCGCCGGTGATCACACCGATGGCGATCGCCATCAGGGCGACCCGGTATGCGGGTGTCTCCCGCCCTGCCTGCTCGAGCAATTGCTCCAGGCGTTGCATCCCCGGCAGCGCCTCCAGCGCGCGTTCCACGGAGGTAAGCTCGCGGAGGTACTTCTGGCGCACCAGCGACACGCCCGTGCCGCCCTCGTCGCTCATCGAGCGCAGGCGGCTCTTGAGACGTTTGCGGGCCTGCCGGTTCTCGCCGAAGGCGGGCAGCATGAACGCCTGCACGAGCAGGAACACGGCGATGGCGATCATGCCGATGACGATCACCTCGTCGGAGATCTCCCAGTTCATCGCCCACCTCCCGCGACCGGCTGATACGCTTCCAGCCCCAGATCCAGACCGCGCCGGCGCAGGTGCTCGTGGAACCCGGGAACGATCCCCGTGGCCGTGAACTGTCCGACCACGTTGCCCGACTCATCGAGCCCGCGCCGGTCGAAGCGGAAGATCTCCGACATGGTGATCATTTCTTCTTCCAGGCCGTTGATCTCCTGGACGCTGACCAGCCGGCGGCGGCCGTCCTCCTGGCGTTCGACCTGCAACACCACGTCGATGGCCGAGGCGACCTGCGCCCGTAGCGGGCGCTGGGGCAGATTCACGCCGCTCATCGCCACCATGCTCTCGATGCGGGTTAGCGCGTCCCGGGGCATGTTGGCGTGAATGGTGGTGAGCGAGCCGTCGTGGCCGGTGTTCATGGCCTGGAGCATGTCCAGCGCCTCGGCACCACGCACCTCGCCGACGATGATCCGGTCCGGGCGCATGCGCAGACTGTTGCGCACCAGATCCCGGGCGCCGACCTCGCCGCGACCCTCGATGTTGGGTGGACGGGTCTCCAGGCGCACCACGTGAGGCTGCTGGAGCTGGAGCTCGGCGGAGTCCTCGATGGTGACGATGCGCTCGCTGTGCGGAATGAAGCCGGAGAGCACGTTGAGCATGGTGGTCTTGCCGGCGCCTGTGCCGCCGGAGACGAGCACGTTCAACCGCGCCCGCACCACTGCGTGCAGGACGTCGGCAACGGAGCGGGTGATAGTGCCGAGCTCGACGAGGTTGTCCACGGTGAGCCGGTCGACCGCGAAGCGCCGGATCGCCAGCATGGCGCCGTCGATGGCCAGCGGCGGAATCACCGCGTTGACGCGCGAGCCGTCGGACAGCCTGGCGTCCACCATGGGCGAGGACTCGTCGATGCGTCGGCCCACGCCGGAGACGATGCGGTCGATGATCGTGCGCAGGTGGCGCTCGCTGTCGAAGCGCACGTCCGTGAGCTCGAGCTTGCCGTTGCGCTCCACGTAAACCGTCGACGGGCCATTGACGAGAATGTCCGAGACACCCGGATCGGCGAGCAGCGGCTCCAGCGGCCCGAGGCCGAGAATCTCGTCCTGCAGCTCCTTGACGATGCGCTGGCGCACGCTGGCGTTGAACGGCAGCGCCTCCTCGGCCATCAGCGACTCACTGGCACGCTGAATCTGGGCACGCGCCTCGCGCTCGCTGAGGCTGCCGATGAGCGCCAGGTCCAGGACCTTGACCAGGTGCTGGAACACGCGCTGCTTGTAGTCCTGCTCCGTGAGCGTCAGGTGGCCGTTACCGTTACGGCGCCCGTGAGCCCCGCGCTCGTCGCCGGTGGCCTCCGAGAATGATGCTTTGAATTCCATGGTCGTCACCCTCCCCCGAGTGGCTTAGCCGCGGGCCCACGGCCACAGGCGCCGGAGTCCGCTGTGCGTGTGCGCCGGCACCGGCTCGCGGCCGAGCGTCGTCGACAATCGTCTGAGATCCCGCGTGAGCGCGGCGCGCCGGGCGGTGTCCGCCAGTGGGCTGCCGAGATTGATGCTCTCGGTCACGCGCCGGAAATCGTTGGCCAGGGTGGTGACCTCCAGGGATGGCAACGCCTCGCGTACCTCCCGCAGGCCCACGACGTTGTGCTTGTCGAAGCGGTTGACCACGATGCGTATACGCGAGGCGGGGACGCTGAGCTCCTGCTCGAGAATCGAGACCATCCGCTTGGCATCGCGCAGGTGGGTCACGCTCTGCTCGAGCACGATCAGGATGCGGTCGGCGCGGTCGAGCACGCTGGCCGTCGCCCCTGCGATCCACCGCGGCAGGTCCACGACCACTTCGTCATAGGCGGCGCCCAGCACCGCCAGCAGCCGCTCCACCCGCTCGTCGAGGACGTCGCCGGGCATCATCAGGTCATCCGGTGCCGATGCAAGCAGATCCAGGCCGCTTTCATGAGACTGGACGTAGCCTTCCAGCGCCAGGGTATCGAGGGTGTCCACCACCTCGAGCGCGCGTACCAGCTCGTTGCGCGGCTCGAGATTGAAATACACCGGCAGGGTGCCGAACTGCACGTCCAGGTCCACCAGCACCACGCGGCGTTCCAACGGATCCACGAGAAGGCGAGCGAGGTTGGACGCCACCATGCTGGCACCGGCTCCGCCCTTGGCGTTGATCACCGCGGTCAGACGCCCCTGCTGATCGGCACTCGCTGCCTGACGCTCGTCCACCAGCGCCGAGATCACCCGGTTCAGGTCATTGGCGGTTACCGGCAGCGCCAGGAAATCCCGTGCGCCCGCCCGCATGGCCATTCGCATCATGGCCATGTTGTCCGGCGGCCCGACCACCAGCAGCGGTGGCCGCGCACTGGCCGGTCGCTCCATGTACGCCCCGAGCTCCGCTTCCCAGTTGCTGCTGGCGATGTAGACGAGCGCATCGGGCAGCTCGGCTCGCTCACGCAGCGGATCGGCATGGCCGTTGAGGAGGTGCCGCACGAGGAGCGCTACGCCGGAATTACACCGCAGCAGCGACTCCAGATGCGCAAGCTCCTCGGGGTCACGCCCGGCGAGTAGTACGTTGAGTCGATAGCGCATGGCTCACACACCCTTCTGTCGCCCAGCGGCCCGCCCCCCATGGGCGGGCCCTTACTCATGTCAGCGTCACTGCATCCCGCCGCCGGTCGCCGAACCCTGGCCGCGGTAGCGTTTCATCGCGCCGGAGGCCTGGTCGCCACGCGTCGGCGGGACGTGATCACCGGGCTGATAGGTCTGGTCTTCGATCATCTGCCGGACCGAATCGCCGAAGCGGGCGTCGTCGGTCTGTGTGCCCGCACACCCGGCAGCGAGCACCGCCAGGGCCATCACCAGAAAGGAACGGATCGAGCGCATGGCGTGTCTCCTCATCTCACTGACCCAGGTCATGACCGAAGCGGCCATCGGTGCCGCCGTTACCGGCGCCCGTGACCGATGCGGCCTCTGTGGAAAGCGCACCGGGGCGACGTGCGCTCATCCGCCCGAGGAGGTAGAACTCCAGGTCGGTGGGCTCGACGAAGCCGTCAGTGGGCAGGTGAACGTCCTTCGGATCGACCGAGCGCGCCAGGCGTGGCGTG
Organism: Arhodomonas sp. AD133; assembly: GCF_051195215.1. Classification (NCBI taxonomy): domain Bacteria; kingdom Pseudomonadati; phylum Pseudomonadota; class Gammaproteobacteria; order Chromatiales; family Ectothiorhodospiraceae; genus Arhodomonas; species Arhodomonas sp. AD133. Next base: position 74,425 of record NZ_JBNAZM010000003.1, read on the forward strand.
ACGAAAATCACCAGCTCGGTCTGGTCCTTGATGAACTCCTGGCTGCGGAAAAGCATGCCGAGAATCGGCACATTGCCGAGGCCGGGGAACTTGTTGACGTTCTCGCGCAGGTTCTCGTTGATCATGCCGGCGATGGCGATAGTCCGCCCGCTCGCCAGCTCCACCGTTGAAGTGGCGCTGCGCTTGACCAGCGAAGGCACGAAGAAGTTCTGGGAGACGTCGCTACCGCCGAAGCCCACCGTGAGATTGTTCTGGGGCACCAGCTCGGAGACCTCGACGTCGACCTTGAGGTTGATGACCCCCGAATCGAGCACCGTGGGCAGGAAATTCAGCCCCACACCGAATTCCTTGAACTCGATAGTGATACGGTCCTCCCCCGACGGCACCGGAATCGGGAATTCGCCACCGGCGATGAAGCTTGCCGGCTCACCGGTGAGCGTCGTGAGGTTCGGCTCGGCGAGAATACGTGCCAGACCGTCCTGGTGGGCGGCGTCGAAAACCGCGTTGAAGAGGAAGTCCCCGCTCAGGTAGCTCGCGAACAGGCCGGCGTCCTCGATGACCCGGCTACCCGGCGCGAATTCGTCCACGGCCGGGCCGATGGGCGTGCCGTCTCCGAACACCGGTACCCGGGCAGAGCTACCGACACCGTCGGCGAACTCCGCGTCCGGGAAGCGGGCGCCGCCGTTGACGGCCCCCAGCTTCCACGGCGTCCCGGAGTTGAACGCGTCGAACTGGATGTTCAACCGCTTGACCAGCGTCCGCGAGACTTCGGCCACCTTTACGTCCAGCATGACCTGCTGGGCACCGCCCACCTGCATGAGGTTGAGCACCCGTGGGCCGTCGTCGCCGCCGTTGGCGGTGGAGAAGCTCTCCGCCACCCGCGCCGCCGCGTCCAGCCGCGTCGCGCTGGAAACCTCTCCACTCAGCACGATAGCCCCGTGAGACGTCCGCACCTGAATGCCCTCGCCGGGCAGCAGCTCGTGAAGCTTGGCCTTGAGCAGCTCCACGTCCTGATGCACCTGGACGTTGAGCACGCCCTGGACGTTACCGTTGCCGTCCCAGAGCACGACGTTGGTCGCCCCCGTGGACTTCCCCACGATGTAGAGCTGGCGCGAACGCACGACGAGGATGTCGGCGACGTTCGGGTTACCCACCGAGACGCGCTTGATGGCGCGGGGGAAAGTGAGCACTTCCGATTTGTTGAGCGCCACTTCCACCGCGACCGTCTCGTCCTCGTAGGCGACCATCCCGGCGCGCCCGGGTACATTCTGCGCTTCCACTCCGCGGGGCGCCGCCAGCGCAGTGGTTGCGCACGCGGCGACCAGCGCCAGCCCCCATGCCCGTGTCCTTTTCTTGATCATGACCCGCCACCCCTAGTTGTCACATGACGCACCGGCTCCCGGTGCCTCAGTCCTTGACCTTGACCGCGCTTACGTCAGTGCCCCGGATCACCGTGATGCTCACGTCCGGGCGCGACCGGTAAACCACTTTCTGCACCGGCTTCGGTGCCGGCTTCGCTTCCGGCTCGGGCGTCTCCATCGACGCCAGTTCCGCCCCGGATTTGTCCAGCGGATTGCGCAGCGTGAGCTGCACCTTGCCCTCCTGGGTGGCCTTCGCCAGGCGCTCGGCCTGTCGCGGGTTCACCTCGAGGGTCACGGCCCGCACGATCACCGGCCCGTCCCTCTCCGGTGAAGCGGTCTGATCCACCGCCAGGACCTTGAGATTGGAGAGAATCGTCTTCGAGTCCACCCGGCGGCCACCGTTACGCCGGGTCGCCACCACGTCCACGCGGTTGCCGGGCAGCAGGAAACCGGCCACGCCCACGACATCGTCGACGCGCACCGTGATCGCACGCTTGCCTTTCTCCAGAACCACCGCCAGGGCGCTGCCGCTCATGTGCTCGACGATCCGCTTCTCCAGGAGAATCTCCCCGGGGAGGACGGCCTGCGTGGCGACTCGCCCGACCACGTCGTCGACCCGCTTGAACGACCCGTCGGGCACGGCGCTCTCGGGCATGTCGATAACCTTGACCTCGGCGGCCTCGACGCTTTCGCCGAAGGGAATCTCGAGCGCGGCGACCACCACCTGTCCGCTGGTGGCGACAACTTCCTCCGTGCGCATGCGCTCGGCGAGCCAGTTCTTCGCCAGGACGGCCGCCCCCACCGCCATCGCCAGCGAGATCGTCAGCATGAGAACGAATCGCCCCTTTTTCATGACATACCTCCGGGCTCAGTCGAGCCGTACGAAATAGCTGTCCCACGCCCGGTTCAGCGCCTCCGGCGTGAGCGCCGGTTCGTGCGCGTAGCGGCCGTAGTCGAGCGCCAGATCGATGAGATCGCGTGGATGGCAGGGCAGCAGCGGTACCCCGCGGATGCCGTGCAACTCGTGGATGACGAAACGCACCAGCGCCGGGTCGTACTCGAGCCCCCGGCGCTCGCACTCCTGCCACCAGATGGCGGTGTACTCACTCGCCTCCAGCGGATCGAAGCGAATCTTGTAGCCGATGCGCCGGAGAAAGGCCTCGTCGGCGAGCTCCAGCGGGTTCTTGTTGGTGGAGAACACCAGCACCAGATCGAAGGGCACCTGGAAATGGCGCCCGTCCCGCAGGGTGAGGAAGTCGCGACGCTCTTCGAGCGGGATGATCCAGCGGTTGAACAGCTCCAGCGGCGCCATACGCTGGCGCCCGAGGTCGTCGATGACGAGAAGGCCATTGGTGGCCTTGAGCTGAATCGGCGCCTGATGCGTGCCGGTGGCCGTGTCGTACTGGATATCCAGCCTGTCGAGCGTCAGTTCGCCACCGGTGACGAGCACCGGTCGTTCGCATAGCGCATAGCGGGGATCGTGCCCGCGGTCGAGCAGCAGACCGTCCTCGTCACAGCGGCCGGCGACCGGCCGGTGGAAGCCCGGATCGAACACGCGAACCGCCTTGTCCCCCGCCAGCACCGCATGAGGGATGAGCACGTGGTCGGCGAATACGCGGCTCAACCGGCGGGCGATGAAGCTCTTGCCGGTACCGGGCGCGCCGTAGAAGAACATCGCGCGCCCCGAGTGCATGGCGGGGCCGAGCTGGTCCAGCAACCCCGGCCGAATGACGGTATCGCCGAACACTTCACGGATGCGCTCGCAGTCGACAGTGATCGCCCCCACCGACTGCAACGCCACCAGGCGCTCGTACTCCTCCACGGTCACCGGTGCCGGTCCCACGTAACCATCGCGCTCCAGCGCCTCGAGCGCGGACACGCGACCCCGTTCCGTGAGCGCGTAACGCAGTACACCGGATTCGGCACAACGTCCGCGCACTTCGACGCGCCCCTCATCGCGCAGGAAAGCCAGAATCTCCTCCGACAGGCGGCCGGAGAGTGCAACACGCTCACAGAGGTCCGCGAGATCCAGCACGCCACTGTGATACAGGTGTTTGACCACCAGGTCGGCGAGATAGAGCTCGCCCACCCCAGTCGATTCGATCGTGTGCGGGCGCGGCGCGCGCCGGGCCGCCCAACCGGAGTCCCCCGAGCTGTCGGCGGTCGACGAGAGCGCGTTCGTGTCGGTGTTCATGGCCCCTCTCACCGTCTCGATGGACGAATTCATCCGGCGAAAAAACCGGGCGAAGCCCCAGCCGTGACCAGCGTTACCCCCACCGCGATGGCCACGGCGAACGGGAACTTCGCCCCCATCACCTCTCCCGCCGCCGGCCGCACGTACGCCGCGCGCCCGGTAACCAGGAGGGTTTTCAACATCAGCCCGTAACGCCCCCACGGGCTGCCCCCACCCCCAGCAAGCTGGCGAACCGCCACCAGAATCAGCGCCGTCAAGGCGCCGGCGACGATCGCCGTCAGCGCCGCGGTGAATGCCCCGGCCGGCCCGAGAAAACCGCCCGCCGCCGCCATCAGCTTCACGTCTGCGGCGCCGGTGCTTCGAAGAAAAAACCCGGGCAGCAACACCGCTCCCCCCACGGCGACACCAGTCAGAGCGGTGGACAGCACGCCACCCGGGTCGGTAAACAGATGCAGCGTGATCGCGACCACCGCGCCGCCCCCCGTCAGCCAGTTCGGCACCCGGCGGGTGCGTACGTCCCAGATCGCCGCGGTCCAAACCAGGGCGAGCAGGGGCAGGCTGAAGAGAAGGGGTTGAGTGGTCATCGCTCGCTAAACCCTTACCTGGGTGAAAGGCGGGCGCCGGCCGAATACCGGCGCCCTCGTCAGGCGCAGTCGATCAGGAGCCGCTCGTCGTGCCACCACCGGCGTTCGCCGCGGCCTCGCCCGTCTTCGTCTCGATCGCCTTGAAAACGGTATCCACGTTGCCGCCGATCGCCGCGAACGTAGCGGCAGCGAGCACCACGATGAGCCCGGCGACCAGCGCCCACTCGACCACCTCGGTGCCCTCGTCCTCGCGCACCAGGCGCGTCAGTTCGTCACGGATCCACTTCGTCATGGCGTCTGCCTCCCAAAGGGTTAGTGCCACCGCAGGCCTCATCCCGACTTCGGGGCGGCCTGCAAGTGAAGCTTCGTGGGAAGCGGGGACTGCTGCTAGGAGTCCCTTGCAGAAGGCTGGAAGGATCTTGCGCGGATGCCGTAAGCCGTTGGTAAGACGACGGTTTTATCGAAGCGCGAGGAGGTGGGAACAGCGACGAACGGTACGCTCAGTCACCGCCCCCAGGGACCGGCGCCCGAAACGCCGGTACGAGCAAACGCAGATGGCAACCGCCCCACCAAACGACAGGCAGCACGGGAGGGAAAATCAGCGATCCCAACTGATAGCCGAGGGCGACGGCCTCATGGGCAAAGGGGGAAAAATCGAGTACTTCAGCCACCCTGGGACCGAGCTGACGACCGAGCACCAGCAGCGCCTCGAAGCTCACGCCCCAGACCTGCACGGCCAGTACCAGCACCGAACCGCCGAGCACACACAACACGCGCCGCCGCGTCGACACCCCTTCGGCGGCGAGTGTCAGAGCCACGATCAACGGCAGACCGTAACCGTACTTGAGCGCATTCACGGAAAACGCAATCTCGTGCGCCCGCTCCGGCGTCTGATTCCGCGCGGGCAGCATGGACGCATCGAAACGGGTGACGATATCCACTGCCGCCTTGCCCGACGCCTCGACTCCGGCGACGGCCTGGGGCTGCAGCGCGGTGAGCACCGGCTCCGTCAGCCACGCCACCGGCAGCAGCAACACCGGTGCCAACCACGCCCAGGCGACGAAAACGATGACGAGCCACAGCACCGCCCGCAGCAAAAAGGCCCGGGACGCGAGATCAGGCATGCACTGCGCTCCCCGGCGCCGGCAACCGCCGCAACCAGATCAGGAACACCACCAGGGCATCGAGAATGATCAGCGCCTGCCAGAGATAGAGATGGGCGAACTCGAACAGCGCCTCGTTCCACTGCAGCAGATAGAACAGGCTGATGATGCGCACCACGTTGAGCACCTGAATCGCCACGAACCCGGCCCCCAACCCCACCAACCGCTGGCGCCACGTCGCCGGAAACGAAACCACCGCCGCCGTCAGCGTGATCATCGCCTCCACCCCGTTACACCCCGGCTGAATGGCCACCGCCACCCCGCTCGCCGCGTCCCGCAGGACGATCCCCTGGGAGACGACCCCGGCGTCGAAGAGCTGCACCAGCCACGCGCACACGCTGGCGATCAACCCGGTAAACGGCTGAATCACGTGCGCCTGCACCGGCGAGAGCATCTCCACCGTGAACAGACCGACGAGCAGCCCCATGAACAGGCACAAGCGACGAATCGGGTGGTGCATGGACAGATGCGGCCCCCTCGGCCACGGATTGTTGTTCTTCCCGAGTTATCGGATCCGAGCGACCGGAAACTGTGCCCAGTATACCCACCGAGTCTCACACCCGCCTACCTGGAGCGGCCTTTTCGTTACCTTGGTCCAGGGTCGTCCAGCGCGTATCTGACATTCCGTGCCGTTGAGCGCCCTGAGTGAGGAATGGACGCAATCGCCATGCAACTCAAGATTGCCTAACACATGCATCAATTCGGCATTTTTCTTTCAGAATCTTACGCAACAACCCTTTGCGCCGACATACATTGCGCACATGTGCACATGCGCCCATATGCCAAAGACCCACATCGGACGTACCGCCACCAATGTCCACAAAGGCATCTCAGGATTCGGCAGTTCACCAACAATGCCGACAGCAAGAAGCGCCACAGCAAGCACAACGTCAACACTAAGCAATGCTGAGGTAGTTGAGTATTTGTCCGACAGTCCGCCTCGCTAACCAGGTGCGGTGCTGCCAATCGGCCTCACAACTTCGCCAGCCGCTCCCCCGCCGCATCCAGCGTGGCGTCTTCCTTGGCGAAGCACAGGCGCACGAGGCGCTGGTCCGTCGGGGGTGTCTCGTAGAACACCGAGATGGGCACCGCGGCCACGCCGGCCTCGCGGATCAATCGGTCGCAGAACTCGGTGTCGGGCACGTCGGCAATGGCGCGGTAGTCGATGAGCTGAAAATAGGTGCCGGGCGCCGGCGTGTAGGTGAACCGACTGCGGTCTAGCCATTCCGCCAGACGATCGCGCTTGGCGCGATAGAACTCGGGCAGCTCCACGGTATGCGCCGGGTTCTCCCGCATGTATCGGGAGAAGGCCGCCTGGGCCGGCGCCATGGTGGCGAAGGTCACGTACTGGTGGACTTTGCGGAACTCCCGGGTAAGGCCCGCCGGCGCGATGCAGTAACCGATCTTCCAGCCGGTGCAGTGGTAGGTCTTGCCGAAGGACGATACCGCGAAGGCGCGTTCCGCGAGATCCGGGTGACCCAACACGCTGCGGTGGGCGCCGTCGAAGACGATGTGCTCGTAGACCTCGTCGGAGAGCACGAGGGTGTCGGTATCCCGCAGCAGCGCGGCGAGGCGGTCCAACTCGTCGTGACCGAGCACCGCACCCGCCGGGTTGTGCGGCGTGTTCAGGATCAGCAGGCGCGTTTTCGGGGTCAGCGCTGTGGCAAGGCGGTCCCAGTCGATGTGGAAATCCGGCGAGGTCAGCGGCACGTGAACGGTACGACCGCCCGCGAGCTCCACGGCCGGCTCGTAGGCGTCGTAGGCGGGGTCGAGCACGATCACCTCGTCGCCCGGGTGCACCACCGCCTGTACGGCGTCGAACAGCGCCTCCGTGGCACCGGAGGTCACCGTGATCTCCTCGTTCACGTCCACTTCCCGGCCGTAGAGCCGGGCGACCTTCTCGGCGATGGCCTCCCGCAGCATGGGCAGGCCGTGGAGCGGCGCGTACTGGTTGAGGCCTTCTTGCATCGCCTCGGTGAGCAATGCCTGCAGGCGCTCCGGCGGGTGGAAATCCGGGAAGCCCTGGGACAGATTGAAAGCGCCGTGATCCGCCGCCTTCTGCGACATCACGGCGAAGATCGTCGTGCCCACGGCGGGCAACTTGCTGTCGATGCGGGGGGTGGCCACAGGCGTGCTCCTTGGCATCGCGGACGCTTGATATCCGCGGAAGCATCGCAGAGGCCCCGACGACGTGCAACGGCGCCCGGACGCGACCGCCCCGCGGGCCGCGTCCTCCGATAGCCGAGTCAGTGGCAGGGCGCGAGCACGACGTGGTGCTCGCTTACGCGACGACGGTAGTACGGCCGAGCGCTGTAACGAAAACGCAGCAGAATGCGCTCGGCTTCGAGCTGCAGGGCCGGCCACTCGCCGGTGAGCACGATGTAGCCGTCACGGTAGCGAACACAGGTGCGGATCTGGTCATCACGTGCTTGCATGACTGCCTCCCGGGCCCGGCGGCGGCAAGTCTGTCGTCCCCCAGGGGCCACTCAATGATCTCGGTGTCCTGCTCCCAATCCCCCGGCCTCATCGGACAGGGCCGTCGCGCGACTGTCGGACCACCCGGACACCGCAAGGGACCCGCACTGTCAGGATCATCCTCCAGGGCAAAGACTGCTAGGAGTCCGTTGCAAAAGCCTGTAAGGATCTTGAGCCCCTCAACGGCAACGTCCCGCAATCGCACCGCTGCCGGGTAACGTCAGCGGCACGGCACGAGCACGATGTGACGGTCGTCCACGTGGCGTGGCGTATAGGGGCATGCGCTGAAACGAAAGCGCAGCAGAATGCGCTCGGCTTCGAGCTGCAGGTCCGGCCGTTCGCCGGTAAGCACGATGCGGCCGTTTCGGTAGTGAACGCTGGTGCGGATCGCATCATTGCGGGCTTTCATGGCTATCTCCTGCGGCTGGATGACCGCTCCACCCTTGCCTACAGGCTAAGCAGCCCACCCCCCGCCGCCCATTCGCCGAATTGCCTACGCGGCTTCGGACAGCCCGTACGCACGTCGCGCTTCAGCGCGTTCGACGCGCGGTCACCTGTCTCCGGAACGCGGTACAGCCCTCCGCTATCGGCACCGCCGGTCGGCGATCCGGCAAGGCCACCGAACGCGTCTCACCGCCATAGCGGTGTACCTTGTCGTGGGCGCGAACCGTAACGGTGTCGACCCCCACCGGGATCTGCACCAATGGCAGGCTACGCGTGAACGGCTGCTCTGCCACATGCGGGTGACCAAGCGTGCGCGTCGCGACAACCTCGCCGTCCGGCCCGAGCACCTCCCAGCGATTCGCGTAGTGATCCCTGCCCTCGTCAGCGTGGCGGACGGTCACCTCGAAGCGGTAAGCGCCATCGCCGGTCGGCACGGCTTTTACGGTGACGACGTCCGCCTCTCCGGCGATCCCTACGCCGGTCGTCCAGAGGCTGATCACTGCGATAGCGAGTGTCGCGCGCACGCCGGCCACGAGCGTGTTTATGATGCTGGTCCTCCCATGGCGGTCTCCCCCCGTCGTGGCGCACGGTAGTGCACAAATCGCTTACCATTCACGATACTGATCCGATCACAGGTAATGCTCGCCCGAAGGGCGCGCGTGTGCGGCCCGGCCGCGGCGTTGCGCTCACTCGACGTGAGCCTCGCCACGCCTTCGCTCGCGTGGCTTGCAGCGGAACCGCACAAGCGCTCTGACACGTGGCATTAGGTATGATCGGATCAGTAAAGCAATCGGGCGAGGTGTCCGCATGGGTGAGGCGAAACGGCGACGAGCAAGCGGCGACGCGGCAAGGAAGCAGGCCCGCCGACGTCACCGCTCATGGTTGATCGGCGGCGGTATAGCGACAGTGGCCGTGCTGCTGGTGGGTGGGTTCTACGCACTCACGACGCCGTCGCTGTCCCCGGTGGACGACCTGCCGCAAGCCACCGCGGACGCTGCACCATTCCCCGAGCGCTTCGCTCGATACGCGGTGCGCATCGGTGATCCCGATGCGCCAGTGGTGGTGCGGGAATTCGCTGATTACCAGTGTCCGTCGTGCGCGCGCCTGGCCCCGACCATGGCACGCTTCAAGGAAGCCTACGTCGATTCCGGGCAAGCGCAGCTGGTGCTGTTCGATTTCCCGCTGCGCCAGCACCGCCATGCAATGCCGGCCGCCCTGGCGGCCCGCTGCGCCCGCGACCAGGGCGAGTTCTGGCCGTTCCACGAGCGCCTGTTCGAGCGGCAGTCGCACTGGGCCGAGGCTGATGATCCGCGCGCACGGTTCGTCGACTATGCGCGCGAGCTGGGCCTCGACGAAGGGCGCTTCCGGCGCTGTCTTCACACCGAGCGCCACCGCGACACCATCGAGCGCAACCTGGAAGCTGCCAGGGCGTTCCGGATACGGGCAACGCCCACCGTGTTCGTGGGCAATGTGGAATTGACCCGGCCGGGCTGGTATCAACTCTCCGGTGTCACGGACAGGCAATTGGCGGCTTCGACGCAATCGGGCCGAACGAACGACTCCAGGTAGCCCACGGTCGGTGAGCGCACGGGCTACCGCGACGAGGCCCCGTCCTTACCCGCAGCGCGCCGCGGCAGGTCCTCGAGCGCCAGATGACAGCGTATGCCGTGGCCGGCGTCGGGCTCGCGCAGCGGCGGATAGTCGCGCCGGCATACGTCCATGACGTAAGGGCATCGGGAGTGGAACGGACAACCGCTCGGACGCGCCGCCGGGCCCGGATTGGTGCCCCTCAGGCGCGGGCGGGCAGGGCGCTCACGGCCGCGCGGCACCGCGTCGATCAGCGCCTCCGTATACGGGTGACAGGCGCCGCCGAGCACAGCCTCCGCTGGCCCCTGCTCCACGATTTCGCCGAGGTACATGACGGCAACGCGGTTGGCGAGGTGACGCACCACTGCGAGGTCGTGGGAGATGAACAGGTAGGCGACGCCCTGGCGGTCGCGCAAACCGCGCAACAGCTCCAGAATCGCCGCCTGCACCGAAACGTCCAGGGCCGAAGTGGGTTCATCGAGAATGACCGCCGCGGGCGTACCGGCGAACGCGCGGGCGATGGCCACGCGCTGGCGCTGGCCGCCGGAGAGATGCGCACCGCGGCGGCCGGCCAGGTCACGATCCAGGGCCACTGCATCCAGCAACCCCGCTACCCGCTGGCGCGCCTCGCGGCGCGAGACGCCGGCGAGCTTGCGGATGGCGCGGGCGAGCAGGAATCCGATCCTGTGGCTCGGGTTCAACGTGCCATCCGGGGACTGGAAGACCATCTGCAACCGCTGTGGCGCCCGCCCCCCCGGCCCACTGAGTCGCACCCGACCCTCGTATCCCCATTCGAGCCCGGTGAGCACCCGCGCCAGCGAGGTCTTGCCGCTGCCGGACTCGCCGACCAGCGCCAGGGTCTCGCCGCGGCGCAACGCCATGGAGACATCGCGCAGGATGGGAACCCCGCCGAGCCGGAGGTGCACGCCCTCGGCCTCGAGCACGGTTTCTCCGGGAGCCGACGGCGTCGTGCCCTCGCCGATCGCCGTCACGCTTCGGGGATCCGGCGTGGTATCCGGGTAGAGGCAACGGCTGCGATGCGCCTCACCGATGGCCGCGAACGGCGGCCGGCGCGTTCGACAGTCCCCCCGTGCCACCGGGCAACGGGGCTCGAAGACGCAGCCATCCGGGTGCTCCCCCGGCCGCGGCGGACTGCCCGGGATCGCTGCGAGCCGGCGGTGACGGCCCTCGGCCTCCCGGAAGTCGGGAATGCAGGCCACCAGGCCGCTGGTGTAGGGATGGCGCGGCGCATGCAGCACGCGCCCGGCGTTCCCCTCCTCGACCAGCTCGCCGGCATACATCACGCCGACCCGATCGCAGACGGACTGCACCACCCCCAGATTGTGACTGATGAACAGCATCGCCACGCGGAATTCCGCGCGCAACTGCTCGAACAGCGCCAGAATCTCCGCCTGAACGGTGGTATCCAGTGCCGTCGTGGGCTCATCCAGCACCAGCAGCTCCGGATCCCCGGCCAGCCCCATGGCAATGACCACCCGCTGCTGCATGCCTCCGGAGAGCTGATAGGGGTAGAGTGCCCGCACCCGCGGGCCGTCGGGGATGCGCACCCGCTCGAGCATCTCGCCCGCTGCCGCCCACGCCGGCCGGGCGTCCATTCCCCGGTGCAACCGGTAGACCTCGGCGATCTGCTCGCCCACGGTGAGCGATGGATTCAACGCCGCCCCCGGGCTCTGGTAGACGGCCGCGATACGACCGCCGCGCAGGCGCCGCAAGGCCTGGGCATCGAGGCTGGCCAGATCGGTGTCGCCGACACGTATCCGGCCTTGGGTGACCCGGGCATTCGCCGGCAGATAGCCCATGGCGGCCATGGCGAGGGTGGACTTGCCACAGCCCGACTCCCCCACCAGGCCGTAGGCCTCACCCGGGGCGATGGTCAGCGAGACGTCCGTTACCGCTTCCCGCCATCGCTGCTGGCGACGATAGGCGATGGCGAGCTCATCGAAGGCGAGAATGGGTACGCTCACCGGCCCTCCAGGTCCCGCAACCCGTCGGCCATGAGGGAGAAGCCGATGACCACGAAGGCGATCGCGGCGGCGGGGAAGAGCACCGTCCACGGCGCGGTGGTGAGCAGGGTGCGGTTCTCGGCGACCATCAAGCCCCAATCCGGCGCCGGTGGCTGCACGCCGAGGCCGAGAAAGCCCAGCGTCGCCGAGGTGAACACGGCATAGCCGATACGGATCGTGCCCTCGACGATGAGCGGCCCGCGCACGTTGGGCAACACCTCCACACCGAGCACGTAGAACGGCCCCTCGCCGCGGATCCGGGCTGCCTGCACGTACTCTCTGCGCACCTCCACCAGCGCCGCGGCGCGGGCGGTGCGGGCGATGAGCGGCGCGAACACCAGCCCGATAACGAGCACCACGTTCCAGGTGGAGCCGCCGAGCATGGTCAACGCCAGCAGCGCGAGGATGACGATGGGAAACGCCATGACCGCGTCCAGCAACCGCATGATGGCCTCATCCACCCAGCGGCCGAAGTACGCCGCGGTTAGACCGATGGCCGCGCCCACAGCAAGGCCGATAACGGTAGCAGCCGGCGCAATCATGAGCACGTAGCGTCCGCCGTAGAGCACCCGGGAGAGGACATCGCGGCCATACTGGTCGGTGCCGAACCAGTGCCCCGGTCCGGGCGGCTGGCTGAGCGCGGAATAGTCGCTGGCAGTGGGCAACGCGGGCGCCAGCCAGGGTGCGGCCACCGCGCTCAGGATCCAGGCGAGCACCATGAGCGCTCCCACGGCGAGCGTCGGCGAGCGGCGAAAGGTTTCAAAGCCCATGGCGCACCCGCGGGTTGAGCCAGGCGTAGATCAGGTCCGCGGCCAGGTTGGCGAGACTGAAAACACCGGTGATCAGCAACGCACAGCCGGCGAGCAGCGGGATGTCCTTGTTGGAGGCGGCGTATTCCATCAAGCTGCCGATGCCCGGATAGCGGAACAGCGTCTCCACCACCACGAGCCCCCCAACCAGCCAACCGAGCTGTGCGCCGATCACGGTGATCGTGGGCAGCAGAGCGTTACGCAGCACGTGATGGCGGATCACGCGCGCCCGGGGCAGCCCTTTCAGCACGGCAGTGCGGGTGTAATCGGCCTCCAGCTCGGTGAGCATGCCGGCGCGCACCATGCGGAATAGATAGGCGAAGAGCAGCAATACCAACGACAAGGCGGGCATCAGCAGGTGATGCAGCCATGCCACGACCCCGGCGCCGTCCGACGGCAACGCCTGCACCGGCAGCCAGCCAAGCGCGACGCCGAGCCCCACGATCAGGAACACACCGGTGACGAACTCCGGCATGGCGCCGAACGCGAGCCCCACCACGGAGACGGTGCGATCGAACCAGCCGCCGGAGCGTTGTCCGGCGATGACGCCTGCGGCAATGGCAACGGGCACCAGCAGCACCAGCGCGTACACGGCGAGGATGAGCGAACGCCCCAACCGCTCGATAACCAATGGCAGCACCGGCGTCTCCAGGGTCAGGGACCGCCCCCAATCACCGGTGAGCACACCGCCCAGCCATTGCACGTAGCGCAGCGGCGCCGGCTGATCCAGGCCGAGCTGCCGGTTGAGATCGGCGACCGCTGCCTCCGGCGCGAACGGGCCGAGCACGATCCGCCCGACATTTCCCGGCATGACCGAGGTCATGAGGAATATCAGCAGCGAGGCCACGAACAGTGTCAGGCCGAGCAGCAACAGCCGCCGGAGAAGAAAGCGCCCCATCGCTCGCTCAGGCCGTCCGGTTCACGCGCGCATCATCCCGTCAGGCCGCCACCCACGCCCGGGCAAGATCCAAGTAGTTGGACATGTGGGGCGCCACCCCGCGCACACGCTGTGCCACCGGGCGCAGGGCATTGGGGAAATAGGTAATCACCGCCGGCACCTCCTCGTTGAGGATGGTGGCGAGCCGGGTGGCGAGCTCGGAGCGCTTACCCGCGTCCGCCTCGGCCTCGAAGGCTTCCAGCAGCCGGTCGAACTCGTCATTCTTCCAGTGCGGCGCGTTCCACTCGGCATCGCTGCGGAACGCGGAGGCGAGGATCTGCCCCGCCGTTGGCCGCGCCGTCCACTCGGTGAGTCCCATGGTCACCTCGGTCCAGTGACCGTAGTAGACGTTCAGCGGCTCCACGTTGAGCGTCAGGCGGATGCCCACGTCGGCGAGCATCTGCTGGGCGAATACCGCGTATTGCGGCAGCTCGGCGAAGCGCCCGGTGTACAGGGGTACCTCGAAGCCATCGGGGTGCCCCGCCTCGGCGAGCAGCCGCTTCGCCGCCGCCACGTCCCGCTCGCGCTGGGGGATATCCACCGACTCCGGGTAGATGGGCGCGATGGGATGATCGTTGCCGAGCTGCGCGCGGCCGCCGAGGAGATTGTCCACCATGGCGGGGCGATTCATGGCGAGAGCCACTGCCTGACGCACGCGCACGTCGTCGAACGGTGGCTGATCGGTGCGCATGGTGAGCTGCCGGGTCATCGCCGATGGCGTGGTGAGCACCTCCACGCCCCCCGACTCCAGCAGCGGTTTGGCGTCCACCGGCCCCACCAGCAGCATCATGTCCACCTCGCCGCCCTCCAGGGCCAGGACCTGGGGCTGGGCCGAGCCGTAAATGGCACACTCCACCCGATCCAGGTAAGGCTTCGGTGCATCCCAGTAGTCCGGGTTGCGCTCGAAGGTGGCGGACTCCTGGGGTTTGTAGTCGATCAGCCGGAACGGCCCCGTGCCCACCGGGTTGGCGGCGAAATCGCCGGCATAGTCCGCCGGCAGGATGATGGCGTTATAGGTCTGCGTGTAATACGGGAAGCTGCCCACCGCGCGGTCCAGCTCGAAAATCACGCGGTAGTCACCGTCGGCGTTCACGCCCTCGGGCTTCAAGAACGGCAGCTGGGCAGCGGCCGCCGTGGGATCGTCCGGGTCCACCAGGCGGCGGAACGTGGCGACCACGTCCGCGGCAGTCATCTCCCGGCCGTCGTGAAAACGCACGCCGCGGCGCAGCTCGAAGACCCAGCGCTGCCCGCCCTGCTCCGGGTGCCAGTCAGTGGCGAGCACCGGACGCAGGGAGAGATCCTCCTCCGCCCAGACGAGATACTCGCCCACCTGCTGGATAAGGGCGATACCGCCGCCGGTGCTCACCTTCAAGGGGTCGATGGTCTTCAGCGAGGGCAAGGCGACCCGCAGGGTTCCGCCGCGCCGGGGCTGCCCCTCGGCGGCCCGCAACACGTTGGGCCACAGACCACTGGTACCGGCAGCGACGCCGGCAGCACCCACGGCCTGTACCAAGCGTCGACGCCGACGGTCGACGACGGGGCGCCCGGTTGCGGTGCGATTGTCCTGGGTCACGACGACTTCCTCGCTATCCTGAAGATTTTTGCCCGATCTTACTAACCTTTTCGAAAGTATTGCCAGGTCTCAGCGCCACTGCGCGGTGTCTCGGCAAGGCGCGGGAGCGCCGGCGTGGCGAGGCTCACGTCAAGCGAGCGCAACGCCGCCGAGGCGCCGCGCAGTGGCGCCCTGCGGGTGGCCGTGTGCGCCGTTGTGGACAGCGTTGCTCGTCGCTCATGTAGGCCTTGCTACACGTCGCTCCTCGCGCCACTGACCATCGAGGCGAGTGACTCGGGAAATCGCAAGCCCGTTGTGGCGGCATACCCACGAAGGCCTGTCGAAGCGAACAACGGCGCACACGGCCACTGAGACCTGGCAATACTTTCGAAAAGGTTAGCACCAATCTTCTCAGAGGTATTGTCATGTGTCAGCCGCATGTCGCGTCGCGCCATACGCCACTCATGCGCTTTTCGATTCCCATCGTGACCCTTCGTGCGCTTGGCGTCTTGGTGATTGGTCCCGTCACTCGAGCCGCTTGGCGGCGGCGCCGGCGTTACGTACGCTTTCGGCGATTTCCGATTGGATCGCCGCGTACCAAGGAGCCCGCCCCATCATGAAACTCGCCTCGTGGAACGTGAACTCGCTGAAGGTCCGCCTGCCCCAGGTTCTGCAATGGCTCGAGCAGGCCCAACCGGACATCCTCGGCCTGCAGGAAACCAAGCTCACCGACGAGAACTTTCCCGCCGAGGCCATTCGCGAAGCGGGTTACGAGGTGGTCTACGCCGGCCAGAAGACCTATAACGGCGTCGCCGTGGTCGCGCGCACACCGCCGTCCGACGTCGTCACCGACATCCCGGGCCTCCAGGACCCTCAACGTCGCGTGCTCGCTGCCACGGTGGGCGAGACACGCTTCGTCAACCTGTACGTGCCCAACGGCAAGGCGGTGGGCGACGAGAAATACCACTACAAGCTCGACTGGCTCGCGCGGTTGCGGGACTGGCTCGCCGCCGAGCTCGAGCGTCACCCGCGCCTGGCAGTGGTGGGGGATTTCAACATCGCCCCGGAGGATCGCGACGTCCACGACCCCGAGGAATGGCACGAGAAGATCCTGTGCTCGACGCCGGAACGCGAGGCGCTGCAGGCGCTCGTCGCGCTGGGGCTCAGCGACAGCTTCCGGCGCTTCGACCAGCCCGAGAAAACGTTCTCATGGTGGGACTACCGCATGAACAACTTCCGGCGTAACCGCGGCCTGCGCATCGACCTGCTGCTGACCTCGCCCACGCTGACCGAGAGGCTGAGCGCCAGCTACGTCGACCGTGAACCGCGCACGTGGGAGCGCCCTTCGGATCACGCCCCGGTCGTGGCGGAGTTCACAACGTAATCAACCGGTTGCCGGCAGCCGCTTCGTGCCGATCAAAATGCCACCGTCGTGTGACCCCGACCGCCGTCCGCAGCGATGGACCGCTGGCATACTCCGCGCGCTTCGCGGGGGTCAATGACGAGGCACCTTCGGGCACGAAGAGGTCAACAATGACGCTAGGCACTATCGCGCACCAAGGGGTTCGAATCCTATTGGTATCCATGCTGATCGCCGGCTGCGGCGGTGGGGGCGGCGGCAGCAGCACGCCGACGGACGACGGTACCAATGCCGAATCGAACGACGCCGGAACGCAAGCGCAATCCCCTGAGGACACCGATACCACTGCACCCGACGACGGGACGGACGACTCGGAAGACGGGCCCGGATCCGAGTCCGAGAGTGAACCGGAATCCGGAAACGATACCGGCTCCGGAAGTGATTCCGGCTCCGGAAGTGATTCCGGCTCCGGGAGTGATTCCGGCTCCGGGAGTGATTCCGGCTCCGGGAGTGATTCCGGCTCCGGGAGTGACTCCGGCTCCGGGAGTGACTCCGGCTCCGGGAGTGACTCCGGCTCCGGGACTGACTCCGACGCCGGGACTGACTCCGACGCCGGGACTGACTCCGACGCCGGGACTGACTCCGACGCCGGGACTGACTCCGACGCCGAGACTGACTCCGACGCCGGAAGCGAATCCGGCACCGGGTCCGGTTCGCAGACGGAACCGGACACCACGACTGAGGACGTGAGTGTCAGTTGGAGCGCGCCCACGCAGCGCACGGATGGCTCGCAACTGGCAATGAGCGAGCTCGGCGGCTATCGGCTGTTCTACGGAACGAGCCCGGGTGACTACGAGCACTCCGTGCGTATCGATGACCCGTATCAGCGGTCGTATACCATAGAGGCGCTCGATGCCGGGCAGTATTACATCGCCATACGGACTTACGATGCCAAGGGCCGGAAGAGCCCGCTGTCGAAAGTGCTGCAGGTAACCATCGAATAGACGGTGGCGGTCGTGATGGCCGGCGCTGACAGCGCCGGCCACACCCGTGAAACTCAGCCGAACAGCCAGTTCCCGACATCCGGCACGGGCTCGCGCCGGTCCAGCCACTGCATACCCTTCACGCAGCGCACGATCAGCCAGACCACGGTGAACAGCAGCACCAGCCATCCGATGAGGATCGGCGTGGTGACCGAGCCGATCACGGAATAGAGCAACCCGATCCAGAAGGTGCGAATCTGCCAGGTGTAATGGCTGCGCAGCCAATCGGACGCCTCGCTGCGGTAGATGTAGGCCATGATCACGCCGATGAGCCCGGTCACCCCGGCGACGATCGCGACCAGGTAGAGGATGTAGATGACCCGGACATAGCCGGTATCACCCTCGCGCACTCGTTCGCTGACCTCGTTCATGCCCGCTCCCTGTCCGCAGTGTCTAATGCGAGCGCCAGTATGACGCGATGCACGGCACAGACAAGTACACTACGCCCGGCACTCACGCTGCTGGGAGATCCCCGTGCAATACGACGACCTGCGCGACTTCATCGCCAAGCTGGAGGCGGACGGCGAGCTCAAGCGCATCCGCCGGCCGGTGGACCCGAACCTGGAGATGACCGAAGTCTGCGACCGCACGCTGCGCCGCAGCGGACCCGCCCTGCTGTTCGAATCCCCGGTCGGTCACGACACACCCGTGCTCGGTAACCTGTTCGGCACACCGTACCGGGTGGCGCTGGGCATGGGAGCAGACGATACCGAGGCGCTGCGTGAGATCGGTCGTCTGCTCGCCTTTCTCAAAGAGCCCGATCCGCCCCGGGGCATGCGCGAAGCCTGGCAGAGCCTGCCCATCTTCAAGAAGGTGCTCGACATGGCACCCAAGAAGGTACGGCGGGCCGCGTGCCAGGAGGTGGTGCTCGAAGGCGACGACGTGGACCTCTCCCGCCTGCCCATCCAGACCTGCTGGCCGGGGGACGCCGGGCCGCTGATCACCTGGGCGCTGGTGACCACCCGCGGGCCACACAAGGAGCGCCAGAACCTGGGCATCTATCGCCAGCAGGTAATCGGGCGCAACCGGGTGATCATGCGCTGGCTCTCCCACCGCGGCGGTGCGCTCGACTTCCAGGAGTGGCAGCAGGCACATCCCGGTGAGCCCTTCCCCATCGCCGTGAGCCTGGGCGCCGACCCGGCGACCATTCTAGGCGCGGTCACACCGGTACCGGACAGCCTCTCGGAATACGCTTTCGCCGGCCTGCTGCGCGGCCGACGCACGGAGCTGGCGCGCTGCCTGGGCTCGGAACTGCAGGTACCGGCAAGCGCGGAATACGTACTCGAAGGCCACATCCACCCGGACGACACCGCGCCCGAGGGTCCCTTCGGCGACCATACCGGCTACTACAACGAGGTGGAGACCTTCCCCGTCTTTACCATCGAGCGCATCACGCACCGTCGCGACCCCATCTATCACAGCACCTACACGGGCCGCCCGCCGGATGAGCCGGCGGTGCTCGGTCTCGCGCTGAACGAGGTTTTCGTGCCGCTGCTGCAGAAGCAGTTCCCGGAAATCGTCGACTTCTACTTGCCGCCGGAAGGGTGCAGCTACCGCATGGCGGTGGTGAGCATGAACAAACAGTACCCCGGCCACGCCAAGCGCGTGATGTTCGGCGTGTGGTCGTTCCTGCGACAGTTCATGTACACCAAGTTCGTCGTGGTGGTGGACGACGACGTCAACGCCCGCGACTGGCAGGACGTCATCTGGGCAATGACCACCCGCATGGACCCGGCGCGGGACACGGTGCTCGTGGAGAACACACCCATCGACTATCTGGATTTCGCCTCACCCGTCTCCGGCCTCGGCTCGAAAATGGGCATGGACGCCACCAGCAAGTGGCCCGGCGAGACCGAACGCGAATGGGGTCGCCCCATCCGCATGGACGATGACGTGCGCTCACGGGTGGATGCGTATTGGGACGAGCTCGGGATCGACTGATCGGGTTTCGGGTTTCGGGTTTCGGGTTTCGGGTTTCGGACAATGTAACGCAATTGCAGGAAGCGGGTCGTTGAGGTTTTTGCAATGTCCCCTACAATTCTTCGTGCATCAATGTATTGAAGCGAAAACAGATAGGGACATCGACGATGAAAACACGCTTTGCCTCATCGGGGCTCTTTTGCGCTTCATTGCTGCTGTCTGCTTGCACGGCACTGCCGCCAGCGACTGAAGAGCCGGACTCACTCGCCGCCGAAGTCTGTGAAGTCACCCGCCAACGGCTTGCCTCGGCACAGCCGGAAACGCCGGCAACGCAGGCGCTGGCAACCCGGATCGACACGAATTGCGAACAGCTTGGCCGGGCCTATGCCGAGGCGTTGCGCGATGCCGCGCTGGCGGGCGGGGCGTCTTCGGCGCCACCCCTTCGCAGCCCCCAGGATCCGGACGACGTCGTGCGGCGGGGGGAACGAATCCGGATAGTGCTTTGGACCAATGCGAACACCGTCGAGCGCTTCTATTCCGGTGAAACGGGAAGCACCCCTTCAGGTAAACCGGTGGTATGGGTATCACTGGCACCCGAGCTAAAACAATGGTGCTCGAGTCTCGATTGGAACCCGTCCACGCCCGAACGACTGGCCGCCGGTTATCAACGGATCTCTCAGCGACTCGGGCTACCGCCCTATTCACTGAACAATCGCGTCGTCGCGTTGTGGGTGAAGCCCGATCGGCTACTGCGTCCCTGCGCGGACCCGGGAACCGAGGATGATTCCTGCAGCTCGGACTTTCCTGCCAGCATCGACGTCCCGGATCTGACTCGGGAGGCCTATGCCACCTGGTTCGCCGACAATGTCGGCTACGCCTACAGTGCGGGCGGTGCGCCCTGGACCCGTTACGGCTGGACGTATGACTGGGCCAACGATACCGAAGACGCACCCTATGGGATCACCGAGTTCATGCTCGCCCCCGATACCGACTACGAGATAGCGGGCAGGTACAAGGCGGAAGACTACTGCACGATGTGACCCACCGGATCGTTGTGGGAGCGTCGAGGGTGGCGGCGGGGTGAATACGGTTGAATGAAGGTGGACTGCGCTAGCGCAACGTCCACCCTTCTAGAGGGTCATGTCGTCAACGCGCCGCGTTTGGCGATCGCAGTGACGAACTCCGAATTCACCTATGAACCTTTCGACTTCGTACTTCGAAGCCGATCTCAGCTCTCCGGTTCCTCAGGGTCCACCGCGTAATCAAATGAGTCGTAATACAGATTCGCCGGATCCAGACCATGCTTTTCGAAGTCACGCTGAGCCGCCGCGATCATGCCGGGCGGGCCGCTCATGTAGACCTCGAAACCGGCGAGATTGGGATGATCCTGGAGCACGATGTTGTGCACCAGCCCGATGTGGCCTTCCCACTCATCGTCCGGTTCGGGCTCGGAGAGCACTGGCGTGTAGCGAAAGCCCTCGTGCTCGGCGGCCCACCGGCGCGGTAGCTCGTCGAGGTACAGATCCCGCCGAGCCCGGGCCCCCCAGTAAAGATGAATGGGCCGGTTGAGGCCCACGTGAAAGGCGTGCTCGATCATGCCTTTCAGCGGCGCGAATCCCGTGCCCCCACCGATCATGAGGATCGGGCGGGTGGAATCCTCGCGCAGGAAGAAACTCCCGAACGGCCCCTCGAACCGCAGCAGCGCACGCTCCTTGAGCTCGTCGAATACGTAACCGGTGAAGCGCCCGTCCGGCACGTGACGCACGTGCAATTCCAGCAATTCGTCGTCATGGGGCGGATTGGCGAGCGAGAAGCTCCGCCGGCGCCCGCCGCGGAGCAGGAAATCCAGGTACTGCCCCGGCAGGAACTGCAGCCGTTCATTACCCGGCGTGCGCAGCCACAGCCGACGGACATCGTGGGCGAGCTCGTCCACACGCTCCACACGGCACGGAAGCTTGCGCGGCTGGATGTCCTCCGCCGAGCGCACTTCACGTACCTCGATGGCGAGATCGCTGACCGCGCGGGCCTGGCAGAACAACGCCTGGCCCACGGCTTCCTCCGCCTCGGACAGCGCCGGCGGCCGGCTACCGTCGGGATAGGCGATTTCACCCTCGACCACTTTGCCCATGCAGGTGCCGCAAGTGCCACCACGGCAACTGTAAGGCAAGATGAGGCCGTGACGCAGCGCCGCAGCGAGCACCGGCTCGTCGTCCTCCACAGTGAACTCGTGATGCGTGTTCTCGATGCGAACTCGATGACTCATCGCGCTTCCTGCGTGGATACCATAATGGGGGTCGGCGCATTGTCGCCGACACGCGCGTCAAGTTGAAAGCGCAAATCAGCCGTCGTCCCGCGCCCTGCGCTTCTCCAGCACCGCCAGAAAGAACCCCTCCCACACCCCCTCGCCCACGATACGACGCGCGTGGTTAACGCCCTGACGATACGTACGGCCCCGCCATGAAGTGATACCGGGCAGCGCGGTCACCGGTGGCTCGAACGGCGGCGGCACGACGTCCAGAACGCCATCCCAGCGAACCAGGGCGGCATCGATGACAGCCTCGTTCTCCTCCGGCGCATACGTGCAAGTCGCGTAGACGAGACGTCCCCCCGGACGCAGCGCTCGAATGGCCGAGTCCAGCAATCGCGCCTGCAGCCTGGCCAGGCGCTTTATCCGCTTCATGCCCCAGTCGGCATAAGTCTCCGGCTCGTCAGCACGGATGCGCGCCTCCGCCGAGCAGGGCGCATCCAGCAGGACGCGGTCGAACCGCTCCGGCGTGAGACGGCCAACGCGGGCACCGTCCTTGAGATAGGGCACTACGCACGTCGCCCCCTGGGCGGCGCAATTGGCACGCAGCTTGAAGAATCTCGGGCGCGAGCGCTCCACCGCCGCAAGCCGGCCACGATTGTCCATGGCAACGGCCATCACCAGAGTCTTGCCGCCCGGGGCGGCGGCCAGATCGAGAACCTCCTCACCCGGCCGGGGATCCAGATACATGGGCGCGAGCATACTCGACGGGTTCTGAATGTAGACCTCGCCGGCTGCCGCCGGCGCGCTCTCGGTGAGCGCACGTCGCTGCGACGCCGGCACCGCGAAACAGTCGTCACGAAACGACAGGGGCTCCGGCGTCAACCCGGCCGCACGCAGCCCCCCGAGGACCGACAGGACACTCGCCTGCAGCGTATTGACCCGAAAGACCGTTGACGGCGCGGACTCGACGAGGCGGCGCCGCCAGGCCGCCATGGCGTCGGCGCCCAGCAAATCCTGCTGTCGCGCTATCAGCTCGAGGGGGAGATGTTCCTCTGGTAACACCGTTACTGCCCTGATCGCGATGCAAACATTCAGGGCACGGATTATACTGGCGCGCGGTTTTCGCGGTGCAGCAGAGACGGCCATGCCCTACGCGGACGCCGGCGACGCCCGGCTCTATTATGAGACCCACGGCAACGGCGAGCGTGCCGTGGTGCTGATCATGGGGCTGGGCGGCACAGTCGAGGCCTGGGGCATGCAGATCCCGGCGCTCGCCCGCCACAACCGGGTGGTGGTGCTCGACAATCGCGGCTGCGGGCGAAGCCGCAGTGAACGCGAGAGCTGGTCGCTGGACACCATGGCCGACGATGTCGCCGCCATCATGAATGCGGCGGACGTCGAGCACGCCCACGTGGTGGGCGTCTCCATGGGCGGGCTCATCGCCCAGCAGCTCTACCACCGGATACCGCGGCGGGTCACCAGCCTCACCCTCGGTTGCACGGGCCCCGGCGTGAACGATCCCGCCTTCACGCCGCCGGACCCCGCCGTCGAACGGGTGCTCACTCTGGACCGCAACGCGGTGGGTCACGCTGATGCGGTACGCCGCCTCACCGAGATTTTCTATCATCCGGACTACCGTGCACGGGTACCGGATCTCGTCGAACGCCTGTTACGCTTCGAGACGGATCTCGGCACATCCACACAGGGGCTGCACGCCCAGCTGGATGCCGTCTATGCGCATCCCGGCCAGGGGTGCCGGCTCGCCGATATAACGGTTCCCACGCTGGTGCTCCACGGCGAGGACGACATCGTCTGGCCCGTGGAGAATGGCGAATACCTCGCCAATACCATTCCCGGCGCCCGCCTTGAGCGATTCCCGGGCGCTGGGCACATGTTCATGATGGAGCAGGCGCGCGCGTTCAACCGCGCCGTGCTGACGTTCATAGAAGAACTGGAGTAACCCGCGGTGAACACCAAGGCTCGCCCGTCGCTGATCGTCGTTGCCCTGATGGCGGCCGCCATCGCCGGCTGCGCCACGAATACCGCCAGGCCACAGGCCGACAGCACCGAGAACGATCCGCTGGAGCCGCTCAACCGTAAGGTCTACGCATTCAACCAGGGGCTCGACGATTATGCCATCGGCCCGGCGTCGCGTGCGTGGACCGCTGTGACCCCCAACGCCCTGCGCGAAGGCGTGAGCAACTTCTTCGACAATCTGGCCTACCCGGGCGTACTGGTGAATGACCTGCTCCAGGCCAAGTTCGGCTACGCCGCGCAGGACACCATGCGCTTCGCGGTAAACTCCACCCTCGGGCTCGCGGGCTTCTTCGACCCGGCAAGCTCCATGGGCCTGCAGTCCCGCGCGGAAGATTTCGGTCAGACCCTCGGCTACTGGGGCACCGCCAGCGGCCCGTACCTCGAGGTCCCCGTGTTCGGGCCATCCAGCGCGCGCGATGTCACCCGCTATCCGATGGGTTACTACACCAACGTGATCACCTACGTGGCGCTGGACACAGCCACCCTGGGCGGGCTGACGGCCATTAACGTCGTCAACACCCGCGCCGAGCTGGACGGCGCCGTGCGCCTGCGCAACGAAGCCGCCCTGGACCCGTACGCCTTCACCCGCTCCACCTACCGCCAGTACCGGCGCAACCAGGTCTACGACGGCAACCCGCCGGAGACCGAGGACCCGTACGCCGAGATGTTCGAATCACTGGACGCACCGGCGGATTCAACCGAGCTCAGCGAGTAGCCGCTGCACCGCCGAATGCGCGCTGCCGGCGTAGGGGCCGCCGAACAGGTTGAAGTGATTGAGCAGGTGATAGAGCTGGTAGAGGGTACGGCGTAGCGGGTAACCCGCGTCGAGGGGCCAGGCCTCGTCATAGGCCGCGTAGAACGCCCGTGGAAACGCACCGAAAAGCTCGCTCAGGGCAAGATCGCATTCGCGGTCGCCGTAATGGACGGCCGGGTCGTAGATCACCGGCCGGCCATCGGCATCGAAAGCCGCATTGCCGCCCCAGAGGTCACCGTGGAGCAGCGACGGTACCGGCGTATAACCGGTGAACAACCCCGACAGGTCATCACACAGGCGCTCGCCGTCGCGCAGCAACCCGCGCGGCGCACCATTGCCGGCGGCCAGCTCCAGCTGGTGCCCGAGCCGCCAGCGCGCGAAAAACACCACCCAATCGGTTTCCCGGGGGTTGGGCTGCGGTGTCGTGCCAATCGTATTGTCACGATGCCAGCCGAACGTATCCGCGCGGCACCGGTGCATCGCGGCCAGGGCCCGTCCGAAAAGCGCCCAGCCACCCTCCCGCGGCGCCGCCAGGTCCAGCCAATCCATGACCAGATAGCTTCGCCCCGCGGCCACGCCCCGGGCGATCACCCGCGGCACCCGCGGCCCGTCGCCAACCCAAGCCATCTCGGCGAGCCCTTCCGCCTCGGCGGCGAACATCTCCGCACGGTCGGCGGTATTGAGCTTGACGAAGTAATCGCCGAAACGGTAAGCATCATTGATATCGCCGCCACCGACGCGCTGCACGGCGGTCGCCGGAGCAGCCCCCCGGGCGGCGGCGATCGTCTCGGCGATGTCGGCCCAGACGTCCGAATGGCTCATTGCGTCGCTCCTTCGCAGGTCAGCCGGCGGGCACGATTGCGCAGCTGTCCGGGCAGTGCAAGGCGCTCCAGGGCGGCCGGATCGGTGCCGCGCCATCCCGCCGCGGCATGATCGTGGTCGATGCGCACGTCTGTGCGGATGAGGCTGAGTTCCCGGGAGAGAAACGCCTGCTCGCGATGGCTCTCCAGCAATCCCCGGATCCGGCGCGCACCGCGGATACCCGAGGCGGTCACGGCCGCTGTATCCTCATACAACGCGTCCAGGCTGCCGAATGCCGCGAGCAGCGCGGCAGCGGTTTTGCGACCAATGCCGGGCACCCCCGGAATGTTGTCGACGCTGTCGCCGGCGAGCGCCAGCAGATCCGCCACCTGCGCCGGCGCCACGCCCAGCATCTCGGTCGCACCGGCTGGGTCGAGCCAGCGGTCGCGCGCGGCGTCCCACCACCAGTCCCCCGCTTCCAGCAGCTGGGCATAGTCCTTGTCGGCGGTAACGTAGACCATGTGGTGCCCCGCGGCGCGCCAGTGGCGGGCGGCACTGCCGATGAGATCGTCGGCTTCGTATGCCGGGCTCGCCAGCGTCACTATCCCCAGGGCTTCGGCGAGCGCCCGGCACACGGCGAACTGGCGCTCCAGATCCGGCGGCGGCGGTGGCCGGTTGGCCTTGTACGCGGGGTAGAGACCATGGCGGAAGGAGGTCGTCAGGCTCTCGTCGAAACCGCAGACGACATGGCTGGCGCCCTCGTATTCGATGAGATCGCAGAGAAACGCGCCGAATCCGTAGACGGCATTGGCACACGCCCCGCGCTCATCGCGCACCGCCTCGGGCACAGCGAACCAGGCGCGAAAGATGTAGACACTGGCGTCAACGAGATAGAGCGGTCGATACACGGTCGCGGGCGGCCGCGTTGCTGACGGACCCGGCGCAGTGTAGGCGAGGGTGGTGAATATGGCCACCGCCGCGGGCGCGGCAACGGCTACTGCGTTGGCCGCGTGACGCGCTCGCGCAGGGGACTGCGGCGGGGGAAATGCGCGCGCAGGAAGGCCATCTGGTCTGCGAGGATCCGCCGGCCCTGAAGGTAGACGTATTCCGCATGGGTGGGCGTGAACGGCACCGCCAGGAGTTGCATCCCGGCCTCCTCCGGCGTGCGGTTGCCCTTGTGGTTGTTGCAGCGTTTGCAGGCGCTGACCACGTTGTTCCACACGTCATAGCCGCCGCGGCTGACCGGTTTGACGTGATCGCGGGAGAGCAGGCCGGTACGATGGCGGTCGCCGCAGTACAGGCAGAGGCTGTCATCGCGGCGGAACAGGGTGGCGTTGTTCAGGGGCGGGATATAGCCGGCGTGGCCTTTGAGGGCGGCTTGCGCTGCACCGTCGGTGGCGATGATCGAGTTGACTTCGATAACGCTCCGTCGCCCGGTGAGTGCGTTGTAGCCACCGCGTACTCGATACAGCCGCTGCCCGCAGGCATAGGCGACCTGCCCGAGATAGTACAGCCGCACCGCGTCCTGATAGGTAATCCACTCCAGCGGCATGCCGGAGACATCGGTGCGGAGTATGTGGTGCTCCAGACCCAACATGAGTCCACCCCGCTTGATCCACCGCTAACACGAGCGGCCGGATGTTGCTATGCCCGTTATTCCACAAGGGCAGTCTGCCGTGCAACCATTACAGGCCTCTGACATTGATTGTCGACAATAATTGTTGACAGATCCGGTTTGAATAGAGCAAAACTATCTAAAATATAATTTCCATTGATTAGCGACCGCGGTCTGTGGTTCATATACTGCGTGCCGTTGCGACCGGCCCACGGCCGGGGCGCATCCGCCGAACACGGCGGGTGGGTCGTTTCGCACACTACCCCCGCTCTGCGCGGGGCGCCGACGGCCCGCAGCCGCCCAACCCGGCGGCGCGGGATCGAGGAGAGCCACGCGCCGCACCGTCGGCGGGGGAAGCCTTCCCCGTACAACAGATGACAAGACGGGAGACATTTCCATGACGATCAAAGTTGCCGTGCCCAAGGAAACGGCATCCGGCGAACGCCGGGTGGCGCTGGTGCCGAGCGTCGTCAAACAGCTCGACAAGCTGGGCGTGGAGATTCTGCTCCAGGCAGGCGCCGGCGAGGCGAGCGGATTCAACGACGCCGACTACGAGGGCGTGAAAATCGTCGCCGATGCCGACGAGCTCTACGCTCAGGGCGATATCGTCCTGCGCGTGCAGCCGCCCACCGACGACGAGGCCGCGAAAATCAAGGAAGGTGCGTGCCTGCTCGGTTTCCTCTCTCCCCACGAGGGTGACAAGCGCATCAACACCCTGCTCGAACGCAAGATCTCGAGCTTTCCCATGGAGCTGGTGCCGCGCATAACACGGGCACAGTCCATCGACGCCCTGTCCTCCCAGGCGAACCTCGCCGGTTACAAGTGTGCGCTGATCGCCGCTACCCGCAGCCCGCGGCTCTTTCCCATGCTGACAACCGCGGCGGGCACCATCCGCCCGGCCAAGGTGCTGGTCATCGGCGCCGGCGTCGCCGGCCTGCAGGCCATCGCCACGGCGAAACGCCTGGGCGCCATCGTCGAGGCCTACGACGTGCGTTCGGCGACCAAGGAGCAGGTGGAGTCACTGGGCGGCAAGTTCGTCGACACCGGCGTCAAGGCCGAAGGCGAAGGCGGCTACGCCCGCGAGCTCACCGCCGAGGAGAAAGCGCAGCAGCAGGAAGTGCTCGCCGAGCACATCGCCGCCGCGGACGCTGTGATCACCACCGCTGCCATCCCCGGCAGGCAGGCGCCGACGATCATCGACAAAGCGACCGTGGAGCGTATGAAACGCGGCGCCGTGATCGTGGACATGGCCGCCGAGACAGGCGGCAACTGCGAGATCACGAAGGCCGGCAAGGACGCGACGCACAAGGGCGTACTCGTCGTCGGGCCCACCAATATCGCCAGCTCCGCAGCCACCCACGCCAGCGAGATGTACGCGCGCAACCTCTACAACCTGCTCGCGCTGCTGGTGAAGGAGGGTGAGCTCAACCTCGACTGGGAAGACCAGGTCATCGCCGACACGTGCCTCACCCACGACGGCGAGATCAAGCACGGCCCCACGCGCGAGCGCCTGGAAGGAGGTAGCAAGTAATGGTCATCGAAGGATTCCTCGCCCTGTACATCTTCATGCTCGCCGCGTTCACCGGCTACGAGGTGATCGCACGGGTGCCCGTTATCCTGCATACGCCGCTGATGTCGGGCTCGAACTTCGTCCACGGCATCGTCGTGGTCGGCGCCATGGTCGTCCTCGGTCATGCGGAGACCGTCACCGAGCAGGTGATCGGCTTCATCGCGGTGCTGCTCGCCGCCGGTAACGCGGTGGGCGGCTACGTGGTGACCGAGCGCATGCTCGAGATGTTCAAGAGCAAGGACGAGCAGTAAGCAGGAGGCCCCGACACAATGAATACCGTGGTACAGCTTTCCTACTTCCTGGCGGCCGTGCTCTTCATACTCGGCCTCAAGGGCATGAGCTCGCCGAAGACCGCCCGCAAAGGCATCATCTGGGCCGGCGTCGGCATGGTGATCGCCACCGCCATTACCTTCTTCCATCGTGACCTGCATGGCGTCTCGAACTACGTGCTCATCGTCATCGCCCTGGCGATCGCGGGGCTATTCGCCTGGTGGACGGCCAAGAAAGTCGCGATGACCGACATGCCGCAGATGGTCGCCCTCTACAACGGCATGGGTGGCGGTGCCGCCGCCGCCATCGCCGGCGTGGAGCTGCTGCGCGCGGTGCAGACCGTCAGCGCCGAGAGCGCGTCGCGGGTGCAGGCGTTCGCCGAAGCCAAGGACCTGACCATCGAGCAGGCGGCCGTTCTGGTCGGCGACAACGCCACCGTAGGCAACGCGCTCGGCGTGGATGTGGCCATTCTCGGCCTGCTCGGTGCCCTCATCGGTACCGTCGCCTTCTCCGGCTCCCTGGTCGCCTGGGCCAAGCTGGACGGCCGGCTCAAGCGCAACAAGCTGCTACCCGCCCAGCAATTCGTGAACATCCTCGTGTTCGCCGCGGCGGTGATCTTCGGCATCTGGAGCTTCTACACCGACAGCGTCGCCGTGGTGGTGATCTTCTTCGCCCTGGGGCTGATCTTCGGCGTGTTCATGGCCGTGCCCATCGGCGGCGCCGACATGCCGGTGGTGATCTCGCTGTTCAACGCGCTCACCGGCCTCGCCGTCGGCTTCGAGGGCTACGTGCTCGGCAACCCGGCCATGATCATCGCCGGCACCGTGGTGGGCGCCGCCGGCTCGCTGCTCACCCAGCTCATGGCCAAGGCGATGAACCGCCCGCTCACCAACGTGCTCTTCAGCGGCTTCGGCACCGAGGACTCCGCGGCGAGCGAGGGGCCCGAAGGCGAGATGAAGGAGATCCAGGCCGAGGACGCCGGCATCATGATGTCCTACGCCAACCAGGTCGTGATCGTGCCCGGCTACGGTATGGCCGTCGCCCAGGCGCAGCACAAGATCTGGGAAATGGTCGAGCTCCTTCAGGACAAGGGCGTAACCGTCAAGTTCGCCATCCATCCGGTGGCCGGCCGCATGCCCGGGCACATGAACGTGCTCCTCGCCGAGGCGGGCGTGCCCTACGACATGATCTACGACATGGAGGACATCAACGCCGAGTTCGGTACCACCGACGTCGCGCTGGTCATCGGCGCCAACGACGTGGTCAACCCGGCGGCGAAGACCGACAAGTCGAGCCCGATCTACGGCATGCCCATCCTCGACGTGGAAGACGCCGACAACGTGATCGTGATCAAGCGCGGTCGCGGCACCGGCTTCTCGGGTGTGGAGAACCACCTGTTCTTCGCCGACAACACCCGCATGCTCTTCGGCGACGGCCAGAAGGTCGCCAGCGAGCTGGTGCAGGTGGTCAAGCAGTTCTGACCTCTGCATCGGCTTCGCCGGAGACACCGACAGGCCGCCCCCGGGCGGCCTTTTTCGTGTAAACCCGCAACCACGACAGCCCCGTAGGTCAGGGACGGCGCAGGCCGTGCCTGACATTCCCCTCCCATGCCCCGCATCGCTTCGCTCACGCCGCCGGAGAGAAACACAAACGCATCAAGGGCGCCGAGCTCACACCGCGCCTCCCTGCGCCTGCCGGGGCCGCGTCTGTTACCCTATTTGTCTGGCAAGCCATACGATTCAGGGGAACAGTCATGGCGGACGAATCCGGTCTCTCCGAACTTCAGATGGATCGCAACGGCCTCTATCGCGAGGAGGTCTTTACCGACCGCCGAATCGGTACCATTCAGCGGCTCACGCCGGTGACCGCCGACGGCGACGACGACGACAGCCGCGACGTACTCTATCTCGGCCAGACCCAGGTGATGACGCCGGCGGGCGCTCTACCGCTATCCTTCGAGCTCGAGGTCGACTCGCTCTCGGCGGCCATGGACGCTTTCCCGGAAGCCGCGCAGCAGGCGCTGGAGCGCACCATGGAAGAGCTCAAGGAAATGCAGCGCGAGTCGGCGTCACGCATCGTCACCCCCGGCGAGGGTGGCGCGCCGGGCGGCGGCTTCGGCGGTCAGGGCGGCATGCCCGGTGGCGGCATCCAGATGCGCTAGCCCCCGGGCAGGCCGCTGCCCGAAGACCACTCAGGCCACGAGCGAGGCACCATGGCGCATCGAGACGACGCGAACGCGGACAACGCGTTCGAGATCGAACGGGAAGCCGAGGCCTTGTGGGACTTCGCCGTGCGCCTGTACGACATGGCCGGCGTCAAGGATGCCTGCCTCGCCGTACAGGCGCGCTACGGCCTGAGCATCTCGACCCTGCTCGGCGCGGTCTGGACCGGCGCGAACGGCTACGGGCGCCTCGGCGCGACCCAGCTCGAGACCACCATCCGCCGCGCCATCGAATGGCATCGCGAGGTGATCGAGCCGATGCGCGCGCTACGCCGCCGGCTTCGCCAGCACCCGCCACCGGGGCTCGAGTCGCGCACCGAGGCCCTCCGCCACGAAGTGCTTCGCCAGGAGCTGGAGGCCGAGCGCATCGAGCAGCGCCTGCTCCTGGAGGATTTTCCCCGGGGGGCGTGCCCGCGTGCCGACCAGGAGCGCTGGCGCGATGCCACCGCCAACGCGGCCCTGTACACGCGCAAGAGCTGCCCCCGGCCGGAGGCCGAGGCGCTGGACGCGCTCGCGCTCATCCTGCAGACAGCCTTCCCTGACGTCCCTGCGGACGAGATCAAGCGCGAGGCCGAAGCTATCTGGAAAGTCGGCGGGCCATCGGCCTGATCCGCCGGCGGACAGCGATGTCCCGGGATCTATCCCCAGCCGCCTAAACCCCCAGCACCCGCACCGCGTCATGGATCTCGCGCAAGCGCTCGCCGTCGCCGCCGCGGTCCGGGTGGTGGCGCATGGCCAGGCGCCGGTATGCGGCCTTGATATCCGCGTCGCTGACCGGATCCGACAGGCCGAGGGTAGCGAGCGCCTCGTCGCGCTCGTCGTTCATGGTGAAGCGCCGCCAGAAATCGCCGAGCAGACGTTCGACATCCGCCTCGGAGATGCCGTCGAGGTTGTCGCGATCGGCGTAGAAACCACGCATCGGATCAGGCGCAGCGAGCCCGGCTTCCGTGCGCCGGGGCACGATGCGTACCCCCAGACAGTGGACGACCACGTCCTCACCCTGCGGCGCCAGGCGTTCGCCGAGCCGGTAGAGCGTATGGAAAAGCAGGAAATGCGTACGATAGAGCGCCAGCGGGGTGCGCAGGCTGTCGCGGGTAATCTCGGGGACGTCTTCGCGAGCTTGCAGGCGGCGGATCAGGTCGAACTCGGATATCCCCGCCGGAGCCCGGCGCAGCTCACTCTCGAGCGCATTGTGGCGGTGATCCCACGGCCCCGGCCAGCCCCCCTGGTCACAGTTATCCACTGCGGCGCCCCCATCGCTGTGCAAACGGACTCCCCGAATGTCGGGCAGTATACGCGCCCTCGTAACTTTTTCAAGTGACTGAAAAATAGGATAATTTTTTCGCGTTCATTTTTTGGACGATTGCCGCTGGACCGAGAGACGACAAGCACTTAGCCGCACTTCCCAGACTCTTTCCACACAGTTATCCACAGATTCTGTGGGCAAGCGTGTGTCGTCGACGCAACGCTTGCACCGGGGCGGCGGCGCATCAACAATCGGCGCGTCCGTAGCCAAGACCGCGAGAGCGATGAGCAACCGCCCCGCCGTGGCCCGCGTCGCGGTCCCCGGCCCTCTGCCCGCCCCCCTGGATTACCGCGTGACCGGTCCGGTGCCCGCCACCGGCGCACGGGTACGGGTTCCCCTCGGCCGCCGCCAGGTGGTGGGCGTGGTCACCGCCCTCGCCGATGTGAGCGACGTGCCGGCTAACCGCCTGCGCGGCCTCACGGATATCCTCGACGACCAGGCGCTGCTACCCGCCGAGCTGCTCGATTTCGTGCTCTGGGCGGCAGGCTACTACCACTACGCCCCCGGCGAAGCGCTCGCCACCGCCCTGCCTGCCGGCCTGCGCCAGGGCCGGGCAGCGGCAACGAGCCGCAAGACCGTCTGGCGAATCACCGAGAGCGGCCGCGCCGCGCAGGTCGACGCCCTCGCCCGCCGCGCACCGCGACAGGCGGCACTGCTCACCCGGCTTCAGGCGCTCGGCACCGTTTCCGCCGCACACTTCCCGGATGCCGACGGCGACTGGCGCGGGGGCCTGACGCGGCTGGTGGAGAAAGGTTTCGCCGAGGCCCTCGGTGTGGACGACCCCGGGCTCATCCAGGGCGAGCGCCGTGCCGACACCCGTCTGCCGCTGCTCAATGAGGCCCAGGCCGCCGCCGTTGCCGCAATCCACGACGCCCGTGGCTTCACGCCACTGCTGGTGGAAGGTGTCACCGGCAGCGGCAAGACCGAGGTCTATCTCCACGCCATCGAGCGCGCCCTCGCTCACGGGACGCAGGTGCTGGTCATCGTCCCGGAGATCGGGCTGACCCCGCAGCTACTCGATCGCTTCGCCCGGCGACTCGCCGCGCGCATCGCCGTGCTGCACTCGGGGCTGGCCGCTGCCGAACGCCTCGACGGCTGGCTGGCCGCCCGCGATGGCCTTGCGGACGTGGTCATCGGCACGCGCTCGGCGGTTTTCACGCCGCTGGCGCGCCCGGGCCTCATCGTCGTCGACGAAGAGCACGACGCCTCGCTCAAGCAGCAGGACGGATTCCGCTACTCCGCCCGGGACCTCGCCGTGGTGCGCGCCCAGCGCCTGGACGTGCCAGTGGTGCTGGGCTCGGCCACGCCGTCGCTTGAGAGCCTCCACAACGCCCGCCGCGGGCGCTACCGGCACCTGCACCTGCCGCAGCGGGCCGGCGGCGCAGCGATGCCCCGCTTCCACCTGCTCGACCTCCGCGGCCGCCCGTTGCAGGACGGCCTCTCCAGCGCGCTTATCGAACGTGTGCGCGCGCACCTGGACGACGGCGGCCAGGCGCTGCTCTTCCTCAACCGCCGCGGTTTCGCCCCCACGCTGCTCTGCCACGAGTGCGGCTGGCTCGCCGAATGCGATCGCTGCGACGCCCGCCTGACCTACCACCGCCACCGGCGTCGGCTCCACTGCCATCACTGCGACCACGAGCGTCCCATCCCGCGACAATGCCCGGACTGCGGCAGCCTGGATCTGCGTCCGGTGGGCCAGGGTACCGAGCGCGTCGGCGAGGCGGTGCAGGCGGCGTTTCCGGATACGCCCATGGTGCGCATCGACCGCGACAGCACCCGTCGCAAGGGCGCCTTCGAGGCACAGATGGCCGCCGCGCTGCGCGGCGACGCCCGCATCCTCCTCGGCACCCAGATGCTCGCCAAGGGCCATCACCTGCCCGACGTGACTCTGGTCGCCATCGTCGATGCGGACCAGGGCCTCTTCGGCGCCGACTTCCGCGCCCCCGAACGTCTCGCCCAGCTCATCGTGCAGGTGGCCGGCCGCGCCGGGCGTGCCGAACGCCCCGGGGAGGTGGTAATCCAGACCCATCACCCGGAGCACCCCCTGCTCCAGGTGCTCATCCACGCCGGCTACCGCCGCTTCGCCGAGGATGCGCTGCTCGAACGCGAGGCCGCTGGGTTGCCGCCGTTCAGCGCCATGGCGCTGCTGCGTGCCGAGGCCGTGGACGCCACCGCGCCCCGTGCGTTTCTCGAACGCGCCCGGGAACAAGCCGTGGAGACCGGGGTCAACGGTGTGCATCTCCTCGGCCCCATTCCCGCCCCCATGGAGCGGCGGGCGGGGCGCTACCGTGCGCAGCTCCTGTTACAGGCCGCGCGTCGTGCCGACCTGCAGACCCTGCTGGGCCGCTGGGCGTCCCGGCTCGGGAGCTTGCGCGAGAGCAGGCGAGTGCGCTGGGCGCTGGACGTGGACCCGGCGGAAATGCTCTAACCCGCCACCGCGCGATGGCAGCCGATCCGTGGCCGACCATCGCGGGGGTCGGGTGCGACATCCGCACTGATGCCGAACACCACCTGGAGCGACGCCGGCGTCATCACCGCCGCCGGCGGCCCGTCGGCAACCACCTGCCCCTGCGCCAGGAGACAGACGCGATCGGCATAACCAGCGGCCAGATTGAGATCGTGGAGTACGCAAAACACCCCCAGTCCCTCCCGGGCGAGGCGGCGGCACAGCCCCAGCACCTCGTGCTGATGGCGGATGTCGAGACTCGCGGTGGGCTCATCGAGCAACAGATAACGCGGCTGCTTCGCCGATGGCAACCACACCTGGGCCAGCGCCCGAGCGAGCTGCACCCGCTGACGCTCACCGCCGGAGAGGCGATCGTATTGCCGCCCCTGCAGGTGCGCCACGCCTGCATGAGCCATCGCCGTCACGATCGCCTCACGGTCGCACCCGCGTTCGGGGTCACGGTGGTGCGGGTCACGGCCCAGGGCGACCACCTCCTCGACCCGCAACGGAAACCCCAGCGGCGTCTGCTGCGGCAGCACGGCGCGACGTTGTGCCTGCGTTCGGGGGTGAATTTCCGCCAGCGGGCGGCCGTCGAGGGTCACACACCCGGCATCCGGCCTCGCCTCGCCGGCGAGCAGGCCGAGCAGCGTGGACTTGCCCGCCCCGTTAGGCCCGAGCACCACCACTACTTCCCCGGCACTGAGCTGCAGGCTCACGCCATCGAGGGCGTAGCGGCCGCCGCGCACCACCGACGCCGCCTCAACCGTGAATCCGACCATAAGCGCTGCGCCTCAGCAGGTACAGGAAGAATGGTCCGCCGAGCAGGGCCGTGACGATGCCGATGGGAAGCTCGGCGGGCGCCACCACCGTGCGTGCCAGCAAATCGGCCAGCAGCAGCAGTGTCGCCCCCAGGAGCCCGGACGCTGGCAGGAGCAGCCGATGGTCGGCACCGAAGGCAAGTCGAATCAGGTGCGGCACCACCAGGCCGACGAAGCCGATCACCCCGGTAGCCGCTACCGCCGCACCAACGGCAAGTGCGGCGAGTGCGATACCAGCCTGCTTGATGCGGTCCACCGGATAACCCAGGTGCCCGGCCACCGCCTCACCCACCAGAAACGCGTTCAGGGCCCGGGCGAGCGACGGCATGGCCACCATCGCCACGCCCATGGGCACCGTCACCGCGGCGACCCAACCCCAGGTGGCACCGCTCAAGCTCCCCATGAGCCAGAAGGTCAGGTCGCGCAGCCGCTCGTTGTCCGCGGAATAAACCAGAATACCGGTGCCGGCGCCTGCGATGGCATTCACGGCAATGCCTGCGAGCAGCAGCGTCGCCACGTCCGAGCTCCCGCGCAGCCGCCCGAGGCGATAGACGAGCACGGTGGCGACCAGGCCACCGGCGAACGCCGCCAGTGGCAGGGCGAACTCACCGAGGACGCCGCCGAACCACCCCAACGGCAGGACGATGACGGCCACTGCCGCCACCGCCGCCCCGTTGGAAACCCCGATGAGCCCCGGATCGGCCAAGGGGTTTCGGAATATTCCCTGCATCATGGCCCCCGCACAGGCGAGGCCGCCGCCCACCAGCATCCCTAGCAGCACCCGGGGCAGGCGGATGTCCACCACGATGGCCGCGAACTGCCGATCCACCGGCGACGTCGGGTTGAGCCCCACCGTGTCGAGCAATGCACCCACGACAGCCGCCATAGGCACCGCCGCGGCCCCCACGGCCAGCGAGAGGACCACGGTCACAGCGAGTGCGATACCGAGCCCGGCGAGCACCAGGACACCGCGATTGCGGTGCCGCATCTGCGAACTCACCGCAGGCTCCGGTGGGCCCTCGGAGAGAGTCCGCGTCGCCTCAGCCACCGGGATGCTCGTCGACCGTGAACCGGTGTGGATAGAGATGCCGCGCGAGCCGTTCCGTAGCCTCGGCGAGGCGCGGCCCGAATCCCAGCAGCAACAGGCTGTCGACCTCGACGATGCGTCCCTCGCGACCGGCCGGGGTCTGCACAAGACCGGCCATCCCCCGCAACCGCTCGCGCCCGCCGGCGCGCGCCATGGCATGGCCGGGCACCACGATGACCTCCGGAGCCGCTGCGATCGCCACCTCCCGGCTCAAGGGCTTGTAACCGCTGAATCCCGCCGCCACGTTCTCCCCCCCGGCGAGGCGGATGATGGCATCGGCAGCGGTGTCGCGACCCGCCGCCAGCAGGCCACCGTCGGCGGCCAGCAGCAGGAGCACCCGTCGCCGCGGACCGTCGATAGCGTCGAGCTGCCGTCTGACGGCCCCCAGACGCCGCTCCATACGTGCCACCAGCGCTTCGGCGTCGTCCTCGCGCCCGAACACATCGCCCACGAAGCGCACCTTGCGCTTCACCCCCGCGGGCGAGGAGCCGCCAGGGACGACCTTCACCGCAACGCCAGCCTGCTCGACCAGGTTCAGCGCACTCTCGGGACCGGCATCCGGCGAAGCCAGCACCAGATCCGGCGACAACGACAGCACCCCTTCCGGGGACAGATTGCGCTGATAGCCAACCTTGGGCAGCGCCTCAGTTGCCGCTGGCCAGACGCTGGAGGTGTCCGCGCCGACCAGAGCATCCTGCGCGCCCAGCGCATAGACGGTCTCGGTAATGTCACCGCCCACGGCAACCACGCGCTGCGGCGGCGCGGCAGTGGCGCAGAAGGCGACGGTCACCACCAGCACCAATGACCAGCGCAGGCACCTCATGCCGATTCCTCCGCCGCAGCGGGAAGCATCCCTACCAGATCACGCCAGGCCACGGCTTCCGGTGCACCGCGCTCGCGCTCGCCGAAGAACAGCGCCACGGTCTCGCCCGTCCCATCGAAGACCTCCAGGGAGGTGATGATCCCGTCGCGGGTGGGCTTGCGCACCACGTAGGCAGAGGCGACGCCGGCTTCGGCGAAGTGCAGATTGAAGCCGGAATCGAGCACGTTGAACCACCCGCCCACCGTTCGCAGACGGTGTACCGGCCCGGTATGGATCTGGGTGGCGCCGCGATTGCCCACGAAGACCATGATCGAGGTCCCTGACGCCGCGGCGGCCTCCAGCACACGCCGGGGTGCGTCGGTGGTGACCTCCCGGGCGAAGCCATCTGGCGCCGCCTGCAAGGCCCGATGGCGCGAGACCCCATGGCGGCGCATGAGCGCCAGGAAGTCGTGGGTGTCCTGCATACCGCGCCAGGTCTCACGGAAAGCGTGCACGTCCTCGATGCCCCGCCCCGGTGACTGACGGGACGACGGCTGCACACGGATCCAGGGCATCTGCTCGGTGCCCCGGTGACGCGCGACGAGCTCGGCGAAAGCCCCGTCATCGCTATCCGGGATCAGGTGAATCTTGTGGACGGCCGTGCCGGCACTGTCGAAGAACTGCAGGCTGCGCCGAGTACCGGCCACGGCCGCCTCTTCGACGGCGAAACCGAACGCCCAGTGGTCGAGCCGCAGGCGCAAATCGATCTGGCGATCGAGCACCAGCGCGTGCGGGCCGCCGAAACGCAGATTCCGGTACACGCCGGTCTTCTCGTGAACCGCGTGCTCGTTGCGGGTGAGCGCCATCACCGGGCCGAGGCGCTCCAGCCGCTTGAGCAAGGTTTCCACATCACCGTCCAGGCGCTCGACACCGTCTCCGCATCGGCAGGCGAGGAGCTCGGCTTCACTGGCATCCAGCCGCGCCGCGGCATCGCGCGCGCGCAGGCTCGGCTCTGCGTGCTTGAGCGCCTCGTAGCGGCCGCGCAGCTCCGACGCCCGGTCGCGCACGTCCTGCATGTCTGCCGTGTTCATTGCCGGACTCTCCTTGCTCGCAGGTTGCGGCATGCTTTATTTGCGAATGATAATGCATCGCATTAGTATCCAAAAACAACGCTTGGCTGCAAGGCTTTCGATGTCACACACGTACCTGTGCCACGAACCGCGGCACACGAGACGCTGTGCGTGCGTCGCCGCTGCGCTCGCCGCGATGGCGACCGCCACACCCCTCGTCCACGCCGCGGAGACTACGCTCGCGCCTGTCGTCGTCACCGGCACACGCACCGAGAAGCCGCTGCTGGACTCGCCGGTGCGCACTCAGGTGGTCAGTGCGGCGGATCTGGAGCGCACGCACGCCCGGGATCTCCAGCAGGCCCTGCGCCACGTGCCGGGCATCACGCTTACCGCGATCCACGGCAAGAGCGGCAAGGAGGTCTCGCTGCAGGGGCTGGATGGCGATCGCGTGCTGGTGCTCATCGATGGCCAGCCCGTCGCCGCCTCCACCGGCTCCACCGTGGACCTGAGCCAGATCGCCGTGCACGACGTGCAACGCATCGAGATCGTCAAGGGCGCTACGTCGGCGCTCTACGGTAGCGAGGCCATGGGCGGGGTGGTGAACGTCATCACCCGAGAGCCGGACGGCGACGCCTATCACGTAACTCTCGACGCCGGTGGCTACGGCGATCACAACCGCAGCGACCGCGCTATAGCGAAGCAACACGTGGCCGCCGGTTGGCAGAAGGTTACCGGGCCTTGGGTAATGTCACTGGATGCGGACTATCGGGCCACCGACGGCTTCGACCTGGACGACACCAGCTACAACGCCGAGGGCGAGGACGGCGACCGCGCCAACGTCGCCGCGCGCCTCGCCTACCGCTGGAGCGACGGCCGTGAGCTCGAGTTGGCCCCCCGCTACTACCACGAAGACATCGCCACGCCGTTCTCCAGCACCGCCCCGGGGCAAGGCGAAATCCGTAAGTCCGACGAAGAGACTGCCGAGCGCTGGCATACGGCGCTGCATTACCGTCACCCGCTGACCGACGGCGGATTGCTGACGACCAGCCTCGTTCACGAACGCTTCACCGATGACACCCGTCAGGACGCACTGGCCACACCAGTGTTGGATCAGTCCCGTAAGGCGGAGATCGAGCTGCATCAGTGGGAAGGCCAGTGGGACCAGCCCATCGGCGACCGCCACCTGGTCACCGCAGGGCTCGCCGCTTCACGTGAGACGCTCGCGCAGTCCCAGCACCGGATCGAGGGCGGCAGCGACGTACACGTCCCCGAGATCGAGCCCGGCGCCGACCGACGCACCGCCGAAGGTTTCATTCAGGATGACATCTTCCTGGGGGAACGCTGGGAGCTGCTGCCCGGTGTGCGCTATCAGCACGACGACGACTTCGGCGGTTTCCTCGCCCCCAAGATCAACCTGATGTACCGGCGCGAGCTCACCGGCGGCGCCCGTCTCAACCTACGTGCCGGCTATGGCAAGGGTTACCGCGTCCCCAACCTCAAGGAACGCTTCTACGTCTTCGATCACAGCGCACTGGGCTATGTGGTGCTGGGCAACCCCGACCTCCAGCCCGAGCAGTCCGACAGCCTTCAACTCGGTGCCGAAATCGTGACCGAACAGGCGCGGCTCGACGTGAACCTCTTTCACAATCGGCTGGACGACCTCATCACCACGGCGCTGGACCCGGAGCGCACGGCGGAATCGGAGGTCGCCGTGTACCGCTAT
Source organism: Arhodomonas sp. AD133 (assembly GCF_051195215.1). Classification (NCBI taxonomy): domain Bacteria; kingdom Pseudomonadati; phylum Pseudomonadota; class Gammaproteobacteria; order Chromatiales; family Ectothiorhodospiraceae; genus Arhodomonas; species Arhodomonas sp. AD133. Next base: position 114,646 of record NZ_JBNAZM010000003.1, read on the forward strand.
ACCAACCTGGAACAGGCTCGCACCCAGGGCGCTGAGTTCGTGGCCGAATACCGACCCACAGCGGCGTGGGCATTCTCAGGCGGTTACACGTACCTGGACACCGAAAACGAACGCACGGGTAAACAATTACCCGGACGCGCCCGCCACCAAGTCAATGTGGAAGCCACCTACCATCACAGGTCCTCGGGTCTGGCCGTCAGCGTGCTCGGCACCTATCGAAGCGAAGAGTACGCGGACGCGAACAACAACGCGCGCAGTCCGAACTGGACGCGCTGGGACGTGCGCGTGAACCAGCCGGTGAACGAGCGCCTGACGGTGTTCGCGGGCATAGACAACCTCACCAACGAGCATCGCGCACCCGGAGTGGGCACGGACCGACGGCCACTCGAACCGCGCTTCGCCTACCTGGGGCTGCGCTACGCCCTGTAATCACTCACCAAAGGTTTTCCAGGAGACTCCTATGCCACAGAAATCGCGTTACACACTCGCCTCCCTCACCCTCGCGGCGCTCACCCTCGCTGCCTGTGGCGGTGGTGGCAACAGCAGCAACAGCGATGACGACTCCGCTGGCGACGGCAACCAGAACAACGGCGTCACCACCTTGACCGTCGACGCCACCGCAGGTGGCTTCGGCACTCCCGCCGACGATCCCGCCAACCGCTATACCTACCTGGATTTGAGTACCGGCGAAGTGGTGGATATCGACGACGCCGAGGCGGACGATTCCGGCGCCTGGCACATCGCGTTCAAGCGCACGTCGATCAAGCTGAACGGCGGTATCTCCGGGCCGGGATCTGTGGGCGCGGCATTGCTCGACGAACAGTCGGAATTCTACGCGGCCGACGGCAGCCCCAACGCCTCGGTCTTTCTCAACGCCGATCCGGATGCCGAGCTCAGCGCCCTGACCGAAGCCACCGCCCCAGCCGACCTGGAATTCGAGACCGACCAGCGCGCCGCCGCCATCGCCGGAGACGGGAGCGAGGAGGGCTGGTGGCTCTATGACCGCGCCAGCCACACCGTCTCCGCCAACACCGACGCCTGGTGGCTGGTGCGCACCGCCGAAGGCGACGGTTACGCCAAGTTCCACGTCACCGGCATCGATCAGAACGCGATCGACGTGTCTGTCGCCTACCAGTACCAGGCCCCCGGCACCGCGAGCTTCACCGGCGGCACCCGAACCGCCACCCTCACCGTGCCCCCCGAAGGCGGACAGACCTGCTTCGACTTCGACACCGGCTCGAGCGTCGACTGCGAAGAGACCGCTGGCACCTGGGACATCCAGCTCGACATCGCCGAGCGACGCTGGGCGCTCTGGACCAACGGCGGCGTCAGCGGTGACAGGCAGGCCGCGGCCTTCGGCCCCGTGAACGATCCGCAGAGGTACCCCAGCGGTACCACCGACATCTCCGGAACGGACATTTCCGGCCACTACAACGCCGATGCCGCCGGCGGCGTGTTCGACGAACAGTCCTGGTACGCGTACAACCTCCAGGATCAGCACCGCCTGTGGCCGAACTACCGCGTCTACGCCATCGACACCGACGAGACGACCTACAAGCTGCAGATCGTCACCTACTACGATGCCGCCGGCACCAGCGGCATCTACACACTGCGTTACGCACCCATTGAGTGAGTGCGCCATATACCGGGATCTCGGCGTGGGGCGAGGGAGCGCCCCGTGCCGCGCTTCATGGCCGCACGCGCAGCAGATGGCAAGGCGTCACCCGAATGCGCGGATGAACGCCGCAAGCATCACACCCTCGTTCATACCCAGCCGCGAAGGGACGACAGGCTATGCCCAGAGCGACGAAGTGGGCAGGCACCGTATTGGTGTTCATTGCCACGCTGACACTACCGTTCATCGCCCAGCCGACGCCGAAGCTGGAAACGGTGGAAGATGGCGCGCGCACATACCTCGCCTACGAATGGCCCGCGTTAGTGGAAGGTTACTTTCTGCGCGATGAGTCGCTCAGCGAACCCGCTGACTTCTACCATCACCTCTTCACGCATGGCGTCCTTTACTTCATCGTCGCCACAATCATCATCGCGGCCACCCTCTTAGCCCTGTTCTATTGGCTGACATTCCATTTCGTTGAATTCCTGACCAGGGCTGTGAGGCGCTGAATGCAGCACATCGCGTTTCCGGCTGCGCAATAGCGCATGCCGGGTCCGTTCAAGCCCTGTGTAGGGGTGATGGTCGGGTCGGCAACGGAGGCATGACGGGGCTGGGACCCCACGACAATCGGCGCCGCCTTGCATGGGCGCACGCACACCGGATAATAGGTCGCCTCCCAGACTCTCGGATGGACGACCTCCCGGCGCTATGAAACAGCAGCTCGCGCAACTCGTGGAACAGGCGATCGCCACCCTCAAGGCCGACGGCGCCCTGCCGGCGGACCTCGAACTGGATGTCCAGATCGAGCGAGGCCGTGGCGAGGGCCATGGCGACTTCGCCACCAACACCGCCATGCGGCTCGCCAAGCCGGCCAAACGACCGCCGCGGGAGATCGCCCAGGCGCTGGTGGAAGCCCTGCCGGCACACGAGCACGTCGAGCGCGTGGAGATTGCCGGCCCCGGCTTCATCAACTTCTTCCTCACCGCCGACGCAGCCTTCGACGTGGTCCGCCGCATCCATCGCGAGGCGGAAATCTTCGGCCGCGGCCATGTGGGCGCCGGGCGGCGCATCCTCGTGGAGTTCGTCTCCGCCAACCCCACCGGGCCGCTCCACGTGGGCCACGGGCGGGGCGCCGCATTCGGCAGCGCACTGGCCAATCTGCTGGCCACGGCGGGATTCGACGTCCACCGCGAGTACTACGTCAACGACGCCGGCCGGCAAATGGACATCCTCGCCGTCTCGGTACTCCTGCGCTACCTGGAGGTCTGCGGCGAGTCGCCCCGCTTCCCGGACAACGGCTACCGCGGCGACTACATCCGCGACATCGCCGCGGACCTGCACCGCCGGGACGGCGATGCCTACCGGGTCGACACCGCGGCGCTGATGGCGGACCTGCCACCAGACGCCGCCGACGGCGGTGACAAGGAGCAGCACGTGGATGCCCTCGTCGTCCGCGCCCGGGAGCTCCTCGGCGAGACGCGCTACCGCGCCGTCCACCAGGCGGCGCTGGATGCCATCCTCGCCGATATCCGCGACGACCTCGCCGAGTTCTCGGTGACCTTCGACCGCTGGTTCTCCGAGCGCAGCCTCACCGACGATGGCGCTGTCGCCCGCACCATCGAGCGGCTGCAGGAAGCCGGCCATCTCTACGAGGAAAACGGCGCCCTGTGGTTCCGCGCCACGGCCTTCGGCGACGACAAGGACCGGGTCGTGCGCCGCGCCGACGGGCTGACCACCTATTTCGCCTCGGACATCGCCTATCACCTGGACAAGTTCGAGCGCGGCTTCGATCAGCTCATCGACGTCTTCGGCGCCGACCACCACGGCTACATGGCGCGGGTACGCGCCAGCCTGGAGGCCTTCGGCTACCCCGCCGACCGCCTCGAGTTCCGCCTGGTGCAGTTCGCCATCCTCTACCGGGGCAGCGAGCGGTTGTCCATGTCCACGCGCTCGGGGGAGTTCGTCACCCTGCGCGAGCTGCGCGACGAGGTCGGCCGTGACGCCGCGCGCTTCTTCTACGTCATGCGCAAGCCCGAGCAGCACCTGGATTTCGACCTGGAGCTCGCCAAGTCCGAATCCTCGGACAACCCGGTGTACTACGTGCAGTACGCCCACGCGCGTATCTGCAGCGTGCTCGGCCAGCTCGCCGACAAGGGGCTCGACCACGAGGTCGAGGCAGGCTTCGCCACGCTGGCGAAGCTCACCGAGGATCACGAGCAGGCGCTGATCACCCAGCTGGACCGCTTCCCGGAGATGGTCGAGAGCGCGGCGCTCGCCCACGAGCCGCACCAGATCGCCCACTACCTGCGCGAGCTCGCCAACGCCTTCCACACCTACTACAACGCACACCAGTTCCTCGTGGATGACGACGGCCTGCGCAACGCACGGCTGAACCTGATCCTGGCGACCCGACAGGTGCTGCGCAACGGCCTTGCCATCCTCGGCGTCTCGGCACCGGAGAGCATGTAATCGTGGCAAAGCGCAGCGGCCGACAGGCGAGCGGACGCCGCAAGACCAGCTCGCGTCGCACCGCCAGCGGCCGCTCCCTGCCCGGATGGGTTTGGGGGCTCGCGGGCCTGGGGGTCGGGCTCGGCGTCGCCTACCTGGTACACCTGCATCACACCGAAGGCGGGCCGGAGCAGGTCGCACGACTGTTTGACGAACCGGCCCGGGAACGCCCGGCCGACGACACCCCCGCCGAGTCGAAGAAGGACAAACCCCGCTTCGAATTCTACCGCCTGCTGCCGGAGCAGGAAGTCGAAGTGCCTTCCGACAACGAGGGCAGCGAGACATCGAACACACGCCCGCCCAAGCGGCCGGAACCGGAACCGCAGCCTGCCCGGGAACCAACGACCACCCCGGAACGCGATCAGCGGGCAACGGCGGCCGGCAGCGATGCCCCCGGGAACGACACCGAGACCACGGCTTCCGCCGACACCGGCAGCAACCAGCGCTACCTTCTGCAGGCCGGCTCATTCCGCAACGCCGCCGACGCCGACCGTATGAAGGCCAAGCTCGCACTCCTCGGCGTCGAGGTACGCATTCAGAAGGTCGAGCTCGCCGGCGGCGAGCTCTGGCACCGTGTGCGCATCGGCCCCTACGGCGAACGCGCCCGGGTCAACCGGATCCGTCAGCGCCTGCAGGACAACGGCGTGGAAACGATCCTGCTCAAACGCGGCCGCTGACCCCGGCCCCGGGCGGAAGAGACGCTCACTCCGCGTCCCACGGCGGGGTTCCCGCAAAGCGTTCGTGCAGGAAGTCGATGAAGCTACGGACCTTCGCGGGCAGATATCGGCCCGCCGGATACACCGCCTGGATCGGCGTCGCGGCCGGGCGATAGTCCGGCAACAGCCCGACGAGACGGCCACTTCGCAGATCGTCGCCCACGATGAAGGTGGGCGCCAGGGCGATGCCCTCCCCGCGCAGGGCGGCGGCACGCAGGAACTCCCCGTTATTGGCCCGCAGACGCGGACGGATCGGCACCACGATATCGCCGCCGGAACCGGCAAAACGCCAGCGCCCGTGGGGCGGTCGGTAGCTGTATTCGAGGCAGGCGTGCCCGGTGAGCTCCCCGGGCGTGGCAGGGGCACCGTGCCGTGCCAGGTATGCCGGCGCGGCGCATAGTGCGAATCGGCTCGAGCTCAGCCGCCGGGCGACCAGGCTGGAGTCGGGCAGCTCGCCGATACGCACCGCGACGTCGAACCCCTCGGCGATGAGATCGACGGCTCGGTCGCTCAGTTCCACCTCCACGGTGACATCCGGGTACTCGCGCAGATAGTCGGTCACCACCGGCGCGAGGTGCATCGTGCCGAACGTCACCGGCGCGCTCACCCGCATGTGCCCCCGCGGCACGGTGCGCCGGCGGCCCGCGTCGTCCCGGGCGGCGGCCACCTCGTCGAGAATGCCGACGCAGCGCCGGTAAAACGCCTCCCCCGCCTCGGTCAGCGCACCCGCCGCGTGGTCCGGTCGAACAGCCGCGTGCCGAGCCACTGCTCCAGGGCCTTGATCTGCTTGCTCACCGCTGCCGCCGTGAGGTTCAGCTGGCCGGCCGCGCCAGCGAAGCTGCCCGCTTCGACCACGTGGCGGAAGACAACCATGCTCCGGAAGGTATCCATACGCCTTCTTCAGACAAGTAACCAAAAGTTGAAAATCATTTAATCATATTTGCCATTATAAACTTGTCATTGCGCTGCCAGACTCCTTCCCACGCCCAACCAACGAAGGAGTGCAACGATGCAGCTGACCAACCGAGTCGCATTGGTAACCGGTGCCTCACGGGGGATCGGGCGCGCCATCGCCGAACGTCTGGCCGAAGCGGGAGCCCGGGTAGTGGTGAACTACAGCCGCGGCCGCAGCGGTGCCGAGGAAACCGTCCGACGGATCACGGCCACCGACGCCGAAGCGATCGCCATACAGGCCGACGTCAGCCAGCCCGGGGACGTAAAGCGGCTGTTCGACGAATCCGCCCGCACCTTCGGCGAGCCCGGAATCGTCGTCGCCAACGCCGGCACGCTGGGGGTTCAGAACCTCGCCGAGGCAACCGTCGAGGACTACGAGTCGGGGTTTGCCGTCAATGCCCGGGGCACCTTCCTGACCTACGCGGAAGCCGCCCGGCGGGTGCCGGACGGCGGACGCATCATCGGCTTCTCCACCAAGCTGACGCTCCAGGGCAGTCCCGGTCTCGGGATCTACTCCGCCAGCAAGGCCGCCGTGGAGCAATTCACCAAGATACTGGCGAAGGAGCTCGGCGGTCGCGAGATCACGGTGAACGCAGTCTCGCCGGGGGCCACCGACACGGACATGCTGCTACCGGCGGCGCGCGATGCGATGCCGGGTCTCCCCCCCCCTGGGGCGGCTCGGTGAGCCCGAAGAGATCGCCAACGTCGTGGCGTTTCTCGCCTCCGACGAGGCGTGCTGGGTGACCGGCCAGGTCGTCGGCGCCAACGGCGGCGTGGTGTAGCGCTGGACCGAAGAGCGCGGCAACACCTGCCGCGCTCCGTGCGGAAACCGGGCTCAATCCGCCGGTTGCCTGGCAACCGGCCCGCCGCGGCCGACGGTGAACAGGAAGGCCGGCGCGCCGGCGATGAGATACCAGTGGAAGGTGCAGAAGCGCCACACCAGCAGCGCGGCAGCGAGTACCGGCGCGTCCACCCACGCCGACAGCATCATGCCGAAGCCCACCTCCACACCGCCGGATCCGCCGGGCAGCAAACTCAGGTGGCCGATGAAAAGCGAGACGGCCTGGGTGATGAACAGCCACGCCCACGGTTGCGGATCACCGAGCAGCAGAAAGATCACCGGCACGATACCGTAGCGCAGCAGCCAGTGTGCGGCGCAGAAGCCGTACAGCGCGGCGAGCCGCCACCGCCCCAGCCCCAGCATCAGACGCACCGCCGCACGGAAGCGGATCAGCGCCCGCCCGAGCCGCCAGCGGTAGCGGTGGAGAACCGGCAGGCGGCGGAAAATACGGCCGAGCCACAGCGCCAGCGGCCGGTAGTGACGCGGAAGCCAGAGCAGCAACGCAAAACCCGCCGGCGCGCCAAGGCCGGCCACCAGCACGTACTGAAGCGGCACATCACCGAGCACCAACAGCGCTGCAAGCGGCAGGAAAGTGGCGAAGAACGCGAAGTCGGTAATCTGGTCGAGTACCACGAGCGCACCGGCCTCCGGCACCCCCAGTCCGCGGCGGGTGAACAGCAACACGCTGGTCGCCGGACCGCCGGTGTACGCCGGGGTGGCGGTGCCGGCGAACTCTATGCTCAGCACCTTGGCGAAGGTCTCACGTAACGGCAGCCGTAACCCGAAAGCGCCGGCAAGCAGGCGCAAACGGAATGCATTGCACACCCAGCCGGCAGTCACCATGGCGATCAACGGCAGCAATCCCCAGGGCGGGAAACGATCGAGGGCATCGAGCAGGCCGACGCCGCCGCCGAGCCACACAGGAATGGCCGCGGAAATGAGCACGCTCGCCAGCAGCGCGAGCACCCAATGGCGCCTCACCGGGGAGCTCCGGCGATCTCTGCGAGGGTCACCAGCCGTCGCCCGGCAATCAGGCGGTGAGCCTGGTGGCGGACCCTGGCGAAACCGTCCGAACGGTGAGCATCCGCCGGGTGCAGAGTCACGCGCAGGTACGAGGGACGTTGCAGGCCGCGCAGCGCGTTGACCGCCAGGCAGGTCAGCCGGCGCGGGCGACTGCGCATGCTCCAGGCAACCGCCGGGGCGCGGGCACAGCGATCGCCGGGGACAGCGTGAACGGTGTTACGCATGGCCAGGTAGGCTACCCCACTGTCGTCGATGGCGGAGCGCGCCTGCGCACCGGCCAGCCAGGCAGGGGGCACGAAGCCGGGCCGCGGCCAGCCGGCGTCACGGAACAGCTCGAGCCCCGCCCGCAGACGCCGGGCCGCCTCGTCATGGCCCAGCGCCGCGAACTCGCCTTCCCCGGCGGTCAGCCACCGGCGGGCGAAGCGCATCGCCACTTCTCCCCCGCCAGGCGACTCATCCAGATGAACATAGCCATGAAGCACCAGCTCGTCGCCCCGGGCGCGGCGGGCCGCCAGCCACTCCAGAAAGGGACGGTCGCCGACGGTGGGCGAGCACCGATGGTAGTACGGGACCACCAGCAAGGCCAGCGGCCCCACACCGCGAGCGTCCAGCCAGTCCACGAGCCGGCGGCACAGCGGCCAGGTCGCCGGCGCGACGTCGTGGACCTCAACGCACGCCACGTCAGCCATGACCGTCCGGCACCGGCTCCAACGCCGCAGTCGGCGCCGCCACGCCCAGGCGCCGGTAGTGGGCGAGCAGCGTCGGAAACACCGCGCGCCAGGCGTGGTGCCGTTCAGCGGTCTCACGGGCAGTCCGGCCGAGCGCCCTGTGATCGGCATCGAACACCGCCGCCACCGCCCCAGCGAACGCCGCGGCATCGCCGGGGGGCGCAAGACGGCCCCACTGGGGCCGCACCAGCTCCGGCACCGCGCCGGCCTCGACGCCCACTACCGGCAGGCCGCAGGCCATGGCCTCCAGCACCACCAGCCCGAACGTCTCACACTCCCCCGCATGCACCAGCGCATCACAGCTGGCCAGCACCCGGGCAAGACCGGCCTCCTGAAATGGCAGCGTCGTCACGCGATCATCGATGCGAGCCATCCGCTCGGCGCCCACGAGCACCAGGTGGTACGGCGCCCCCAGGCGCCGCATCGATGCGCGCAGGACGTCCAGGCGCTTTTCCCGGGCGAGCCGGCCGGCGTAGACGAGCAGCCGCGTGGGGGCTGGCAGTCCGAGGCGTGCCACAAGCGCAGCCCGGTCGCCGTGACGTGGATGAAACAGCGCGACATCGACCCCTAGGGGCTGGTGGTGGGCATGCTCGATACCCATCGCCCGCAGCCGTTGTGTGAGCGTCGCACTGGGCGCGAGCACCAGATCAAAGCCGGCATAGAATCGACGCAGCCACGCCGCGACCGGACCGGCCGCCCACCGCCCGAGGCGCCGGCCCAGCAAGCGCGGCACATCGGAATGGCAGAAGCCCACGGCCGGAATACCCTGGCGCTGCGCCGCGTACCGGGCCGCGTGACCCGGTATCCAGGGGTCGCCGGCCTCGACCAGATCAGGCGCGAGAGCGGCAATCGCCTCCCGCCACGGACGCTCGTGCAGCGGGAAGCGGTAGCCCCCCGAGCCTGGCAACGGCGCCGCCGGCAAGGTATGAACGCCGTCGCCCGGGCGCGCGCCCGGCCCGCGAGGCACAAGCAGGGAATGGTGCACTCCCGGCTGCCGCCCGAACCAGCGCCGCTTGGCCCCGAGATAACGGCGCACCCCACCGCTGCGCTCGGCATACAAGGCGGTCACGTCCAGCACGTGCATCACGGCCACGCCTCCGCACTAGCCCAGACAGCAGTATGGCGCGGTTGTGTTGCGTGGCTATGGCGGGAGTGGGAACGAAGTTGAACGTTCCGAGTGAGATACTGCGCTGGCACCGCGAGCGCGGACGCGCCTCTTGCAACTTGAAACTTTCAACTTGCCCCTGCGCTCGCCCTACAGCGAGCGCTTGTTCCCCTGCTCGAACATTTCGCGCTTCAGCCGATGGAGCGCGGAGATGTCCTCGTCGCCATGGCCCTGTTCCATGAGCTTTTCGTAGTGCTTGAGGGTCATCTCCACCAGGGGCAGGGCCACGTTCATGTCGTCGAGCATCTCGCGGCAGAGGCTCAGGTCCTTGTGGTGGAGGGCAGCCTTGAAGCCGGGTTCGTAGACGCCACGCACCATAGTCGGCCCGCGGTGGCTTAGGAACCAGTTGCCCGCGGCGCCGCCGCCGACGACCTCGATCACCCGGTCCATGTCCAGCCCCATCGCCTGGCCGAAGGCAAGGGCCTCGCTCACGGCCTGGTTGATGCCGGCGGCCATGATCTGGTTGACCGCCTTGGTCGCCTGACCGCTGCCCGATTCGCCCATATGGGTCACGGACTTGGCGATCGCCTCCAGCGCGGGCATGGCCTGCACCAGCGCCTCGGCATCACCGCCGACCATCACCACGAGCTGCCCTTTCTCAGCGCCCTCCCTGCCACCGGAAACCGGCGCGTCGAGAAAGCGGGCGCCGGTGGCCGCCACCCGTTCGGCGGCGTCGCGCACGGTGGCCACGCCGATGGTGGAGGTATCCACCACCACCTTGCCGGCTTCAAGCGCCGGGGTGATGGCGTCGACCATCTCCAGCACGTCCGCGTCCGCGGCGACGCAGGTCAGCACCACATCGCATTCCTCGGCGAGCGCGTCCGGCACCGGCGCGACGGGTACCTCAAGCTCATCGGCGAGCGCCACCGCCCGCTCGCGCGTGCGATTCCACACGCCCCCCAGCAAATCGTGGCGGGCGAGGTTGCGAGCCATGCCCGCGCCCATGGCGCCGAGTCCGATCACTCCCACATTCATGGCCGACCTCCTTCGTAGCGTAAGTACGTATACCCCTGCAGCCCGGCTTCGAGCTCGCGCAGGCAGGCGGCACGGGTGTCCGCGTCCAGGTCCGTCGCCCCGACACGCCGGCGATAGGCCTGCAGCAGCTCGCGCTCCTCGAAGTGCACATGGCGCAGCACTGCCTCGACACTCTCGCCGTTGACCGGCTCGGACAGCCGCCAGCGTTCCCCGTCCAGCACCACGTTCACCGCGTCTGTGTCCCCGAAGAGATTGTGCATGTCGCCGAGGATTTCCTGATAGGCCCCCACCATGAACACGCCAAGCAACAACGGCTCGCCGGCGCGCCACGCCGGCACCGGCAGCGTGCTCTCCACACCGTCGCGATCCACGTACAGGTGAATCGCGCCGTCGGAGTCGCAGGTGAGGTCCTGGAGCACTGCGCGCTCGGCCAGCGGCTCGTCGAGGCGGTGCAGCGGCAGGATGGGAAAAATCTGGTCGATGGCCCAGATATCGGGCATCGATTGAAACAGCGACAGGTTGGCGAAGAGCTTGCCGGCGAGCTTCTCGCGCAACGCGTCGAGTACTTCGCGATGGGCACGCACCCGCGGATCGAGCCGCGGCATGACCGCCCGGCAGGTAGCGTGATAGAGGCGCTCCGCCTCAGCGCGCTGGCCGAGGGTCAGCAACCCGTGGGTATACATGGTCTGCGCCTCGCCGAGCCAGTGACAGGCGTCGTGATAGACCTCCAGCGGTGACCGCCCGCCGCCCTCCGTATAGCCACGCCAGAGATCACGGAGGATCACCGGCGCCTCGGCATCCGGCGCCGTGGGGGTGTCATCGGCCGGCACGCCGTCCACGTCGATCACGTCGGTGACGAGCACGGCATGATGGGCGGTCATCGCCCGGCCGGACTCGGTGACGATGTCCGGGTGCGGCAGCCCCTCGGCTTCGCACGCTTCCCACAGCGTATGCACGATGTTGTGGGCGTACTCCTCGATGGAGTAGTTCAGCGAGCAGAAGCTGCGCGAGCGCGTGCCCTCGTAGTCGACCCCGAGCCCGCCACCCACGTCCACGCAGGCGATGGGCGCGCCCAACCGCCGCAGCTCGGCATAATAGCGCGCCGCCTCGCGCATGCCGCGCTGAATATCGCCGATGTGAGGGATCTGTGATCCCAGGTGAAAATGCAGCAGCCGCAGTGCGTCCAACCGGCCCGCGGCGGCCAGGCGGTCAACCACCGTGAGCGTCTGCGCGGCGGTGAGCCCGAACTTGGAGCGCTCGCCCCCGGTATTCTGCCACTTGCCCTCGCCGATGGAGGCGAGGCGTACGCGCAACCCCAGGCTGGGCTCGACACCCAGGCGTTCGGCCTCGTCGAGCAGCAGTGCGAGCTCGGAGAGTTTTTCCACCACCACGTGGCAGTCGAGGCCAAGCTGACGCGCACGCAGGGCGAGGCGAAGGTACTCGCGATCCTTGTAGCCGTTGCAGATCACCCGGGCCCCAGGGGGCGCGACGGCGAGCACGGCCATGAGCTCGGGCTTGCTGCCCGCCTCCAGCCCCACCCGCTCGCCGCCGCCGGCGAGGATTTCGTCGACAACCCGGCGCTGCTGGTTGACCTTGATGGGATAGACGGCCGTATAGCGCCCTCCATAACCATCGGCAGACATCGCCTGCTCGAAGGCGTTACACAGCCGGCGCACCCGGTCATGGAGAATATCGACGAACCGCACCAGCACCGGCAGATTGAGGCCCTCGGCGCGCACGGCGCGGGCGACCTCGTGGAGATCCACCGCAGGCCCTGCATCCCGACGCGGGCGCGCGACCACGCGTCCGCCGTCGGTAATCTCGAAGTACCCCTCGCTCCAGTGGGGCAGATTGTAGGTTTCGCGGGCGGTCTCCGCGGGAGTCGACGACATTCGGTCTTTCCCTGGATGGTTGTTGGACGGTTGGGGCGTCACGGCTCAGCCGCCGGGCCACGCCTCGCGCACGCGGCGCACCTCGGCGACCCGGGCCTGGTGGACGGCATCCGCGATGGCCGGGCCCTTGAGGCCCTGCTCCACGAAAGGCCTTGCAGTGACCGCGCGGGCGGCCTCGAACGCCGCCTGGAGATAGCGCGCCTGGGGGTAGTCGGCCTCCTCGAAACCGGTACGGCCGCGCGCGTCCGCCTCGCAGGCAGCGGTGAAGCGTGGTAGTCGCTGGGGCTTGCGAAAGGCGTCCAGGGATTCCAGCAACCGCACCACGGTCGCCGGCTTTAGCGTCAAGGCGCGATGCGCGTGGAGATGGTAACGGGCGACCTGACGCGCCGTCTCGCGGCAGACGTTGGGCACCTTCAGGCGATCGCAAACCGCTTCGACCATGGGCACGCCACGCTCCTCGTGGCCGCGGTGGCGCGGTAGCTCATCGACGGGTGTCGTGCCCTTGCCGAGGTCGTGCAGCAGCACGGCGAAGCGCGTAGCGAGCTCATCGGTGAGCGCGACCGACTGATCCAGCGACATCAGCACGTGCACACCGGTATCCACTTCCGGGTGGTAATCAGCGCGCTGGGGCACGCCGAACAGCGCATCGATCTCCGGCAACAGCGCCGCCAGCGCGCCGCAGTCCCGCAGCACACGCACGAACGCGCTCGGCGTCGGCGCCATCAGGGCCTTGGCGACTTCCTGCCAGACACGCTCCGGTACCAGCGCGTCCACCTCGCCGTCAGCGACCATGTCGCGGCATAGCGCCATCGTCTCGTCGGCGACGCGGAAACCGAGATGCGCGAAGCGCGCGGCGAAGCGCGCCAACCGCAGAATGCGCACCGGGTCCTCGCCAAACGCGGGCGAGACGTGGCGCAGCAGGCGATTGTCCAGGTCGTCGCGTCCACCGTAAGGATCGACCAGGCGGCCGTCCGGCGTCTCGGCCATGGCGTTGATGGTGAGATCCCGCCGCGCCAGATCCTGCTCCAGGGTCACATCCGGCTCCGCGTGGAACGTGAACCCGTGGTAGCCGGGCCCGACCTTCCGCTCCGTACGCGCGAGCGCGTACTCCTCCCCGGTCTCCGGGTGCAGGAACACCGGGAACTCCTTGCCCACCGCCCGAAAGCTCTGGCGCTCCATGGCCTTGGGCGTGGCACCGACCACCACCCAGTCGCGCTCGTGCACCGGCAGGCCCAGAAGGCGATCGCGTACGGCCCCGCCGACGAGGTAGATTTCGAGAGCCGATGTGTGCGGATCGGGCTGCATGGGCGGCTCAGACGCGGCGCGCGGTCTTGCGATAACGGTCATAGAGGCTGCGCTGACGCCTGTGCCCGAGGTACCCCGGCACGGTCGCCTCTATCGCCGTGGGGTGAATGCCGAGGCGGCCGAGACCGTCGTCGCTGCAGATACTGTCCACCTGGCTGGAGAGGTAGTTGTCCATGGTATAGGGCTTGCCGGGCAACCGCTCCATGAACCGGGCCTGCAGCCGTGAAAAACGGTCGGAGAGTCCAATGATGGCCTTCTTGGAGCCGATCAGCTCGGCGCAGTAGTTGACCAGCTCGCGCAGGCTGTAGACATTGGGGCCGCAGAGCTCGTAGCACTCGCCGAAGGTCTCGGGGTCGTCCAGGCACTGAACGAACGCCCGCGCCACATCACCCACGTAGACCGGCTTGAAGCGCGCTTCCGGCGTCGGCAGCGGCAGGAACGGGGCGATTCGCAGCATCGTCGCGAACTGGTTGAGGAAACTGTCCTCCGGGCCGAAGATCACCGACGGTCGGAACACGGTGACACCGAAACCGGTGTGATTCGCTTCCAGCGCGATGCGCTCGCCCTCGCCCTTGGTCTGCTGGTACCGGCTCGGCGCGTCCGGGCCCGCACCCAGGGCGCTCATGTGCAGCAGCCGTTTCACGCCAGAAGCGCGGGCACTCTCGACCACGTTGCGCACCAGGTTGACGTGCGCATCCTCGAAACGCCGCCCGCGCGCCGGGCTCTCATTGAGCACGCCGACCAGGTTGATCACCGCGTCCACGCCGCCGAACTCACGGCGCAGGGTGTCGGCGTCGTGGACGTTCGCCTCCACCAGCTCCAGGTTCGGGATCGGCAGCAGGTGCCGGTTACGCTCGCGCCGGGCAGTCAATACCTTGATGCGCACCGGTGTGTTGGCGAGTCGGTTGGCGATATGCCGACCGACAAAACCGGTGCCGCCGAGTATACAGACCGAGTCCACTCGCATGACGGGGCGCCCCTCTTGATGGTTGAAGCTGGTGCGCATTGTAAGGGATTGTGCATGGCTGTGACGCGGTCGCGGCCACCATCGGCAGGTGGGAATCCGCAATGCCGCGCGAGCCGGACACTCATTCCACTGACCGCCGCTGGCGATGCCCATCGACGCCGCCGGGGCCGAAAGGAGGAGACCCCCTTGGAAGTTCTGCTGATCTACCTCGCCGTCGGCATCGCCGCCGGCTTCGCCTCGGGCCTGTTCGGTATTGGCGGCGGGCTCATCATCGTGCCCGTGCTGCTGGCGGTGTTCGCCTGGCAGGGCGTGGACCCGGCGGTGGCCACGCACCTCGCCGTGGGCAGCTCATTGGCGACGATCATCGTCACCTCGATATCGTCGCTGCGCGCGCACTGGCGTCTCGACAACATTCTCTGGGCCACATGGCGGCCGCTGGCTGTCGGGCTGGTGCTCGGAGCCATCGCCGGCGCCCAGATCGCGGGACTGATGCCCGGCGATCTGCTACGCAGCGTCTTCGCGGCATTCGTACTGATCATGGCCGTGCGCATGGCCCTGGGGGGCCAGCCGCCGGCGCATCGCCAGGTCCCCGGCGCCGCGGGCCTCGGCGCGACGGGTGTGGGCATCGGCGCCATCTCGAGCATCGTCGGAATCGGCGGCGGCAGCCTCACGGTACCGTTTCTCGCCTGGTGCGGCGTGGAGATGCGCCGCGCCGTGGGCACCTCCGCAGCCTGCGGCCTGCCCATCGCACTCGCGGGCACGGCAGGCTTCGTCATCGCCGGCGGACTGCACGCCCGGGCGGCCCTGCCCGCCGGCAGCACCGGGTTCATCTACTGGCCGGCGGTGGCGGGCATTGCCGCGGCGAGCGTGCTGCTGGCACCGGTTGGCGCCCGCCTGGCGAGCCGGTTACCCCAGCGCACGCTCAAGCGCGCGTTCGCGCTATTCCTCGCGGTGGTGGGCGTGCGCCTGTTTCTCAGCTGATGCCGAGCTTCTTCTCGAGATAGTGGATATTGGTGCCACCCTGCTTGAAGGCGCCATCGCTCAACAGATCGAGATGGAGCTCGGCATTGGTCTTGATGCCCTCCACCACCAGCTCGGTGAGCGCCGTGCGCATGCGCGCGATGGCGCTCACCCGGTCGTCGCCCCAGGTGATGAGCTTGCCGATCATGGAATCGTAATGCGGGGGCACCACGTAGCTGGAGTAGATGTGCGAGTCGACACGCACGCCCAGCCCGCCGGGGGCGTGGAACTGGGTAATCTGCCCCGGTGACGGAATGAAGGACTTCGGGTCCTCGGCATTCAGGCGGCATTCCAGTGCATGGCCGCGCATGACGATGTCGTCCTGCGAATAGCGCAACGGTTCCCCGGCGGCGATGTAGAGCTGCTCCTTGACGAGATCCACGCCGGTGACCTGCTCGGTGACCGGATGCTCCACCTGGATGCGGGTGTTCATCTCGATGAAGTAGAACTCGCCGTCCTGGAAGAGGAACTCGAAGGTGCCGGCACCACGGTAGCCGATCTGGCGGCAGGCAGCGGCACACCGCTCGCCGATGCGTTGCCGCTGCTCCGGGGTGATACCCGGCGCCGGGCTTTCCTCGATGACCTTCTGATGACGCCGCTGCATGGAGCAGTCGCGCTCACCCAGGTGAATGGCGTTGCCGTGCTGATCGGCGAGCACCTGGAACTCGACGTGGCGAGGGTTGTCCAGGTACTTCTCCATGTACACCACCTCGCTGCCGAAGGCGTTCTGCGCCTCGGCCCGGGTGACGGCGATGGCATGGAGCAGATTCGCCTCGCTGCGCACCACGCGCATGCCGCGCCCGCCTCCACCGGCCGCCGCCTTGATGATCACCGGGTAGCCGATCTCCGCGGCGATGCGCAGGTTCTCCTCGTCGTCCTCACCGAGAGGACCACCGGAGCCGGGGACGCAGGGGATATTGGCGGCCTTCATCGCCTCGATGGCCGAGACCTTGTCGCCCATCATGCGAATGGTCTCGGCCCGGGGACCGATGAACACGAATCCGGAATTCTCCACCCGCTCGGCGAAGTCCGCGTTCTCGGAGAGGAAACCGTAGCCCGGGTGGATGGCCACCGCGTCGGTGACCTCCGCGGCGCTGATGATAGCCGGGATATTCAGGTAACTCTCGCCGGAGGGTGGCGGGCCGATACACACGGACTCGTCGGCCAGGCGTACGTGCTTGAGTTCGCGGTCGGCGCTCGAGTGCACCGCGACAGTGCTGATGCCCAGCTCCCGGCAGGCGCGCAGGATGCGCAATGCGATCTCGCCGCGGTTGGCGATGACGACTTTATCCAGCATGGGTGCGTATCCGTTGGTGCCAGAGGTTGCAGGGCGTCACTCGATAATGAACAGCGCCTGGTCGAATTCCACAGGCTGGCCGTTCTCCACCAGGATGCTGCGCACCGTGCCGGCCTGATCGGCCTCGATCTGGTTGAGCATTTTCATCGCTTCGATGATGCACAGCGTATCGCCTGCCTGTACCTCCTGGCCTTCCTCCACGAAAGCCTTCGCCCCGGGCGACGGCGAACGGTAGAACGTCCCCACCATCGGCGAGCGCACCGTGTGCCCGGCAGGCTCGGCCGCGGCGGGTTCGGGTTCGGCGGCGGGTGCCGCCGGTTGCGGCTGCACGGCCGTCGCCGGGTCCGGTTGCCCCGGGATCTGGTAGTGCATGGGCATCGTCGCCTGCGCCGCACCGCCACCGCGGCTGATGCGCACCGACTCCTCGCCCTCGCAGATCTCGATCTCGTTGACCCCGGATTCCTCGAGCAGCTCGATCAGACGTTTGATCTTGCGGATGTCCATCGCTGTTCAATCCTGTCTCGTGCGCCGCAGCGCGGCGTCCAAGGCGTATTCATAACCCGCCGGGCCGAGCCCGGCGATCACGCCTTCGGCCCGGTCAGAGAAATAGGAATGGCGGCGGAAGGGCTCGCGCGCGTGCACATTGGACAAATGCACTTCGATGAACGGAATCGCGACGGCGAGCAGTGCGTCACGAATCGCGATACTGGTGTGGGTAAACGCGGCCGGGTTGATAATGATAAAGTTTACCTCTTCGTCCCCGGCGCGCTGTATCCGCTCGACGAGCTCGTGCTCGGCATTGCTCTGAAAGCATTCGAGCCGGGCACCGTGTGCGTCGGCGAGACCGGTGAGATGCTTTTCGATCGACGCCAGCGTCTCCCGGCCGTAGTGCCCGGGCTCGCGGCGGCCGAGCAGGTTCAGGTTCGGCCCGTTGAGCAGCAGTACCGTCGCCATGACCCTCCCTCGATGACTCGCCCCGTAAGGCACGGTGCTGTCAGGCGGGGTATTCTGGACCACACTCTGCGCTTTGTCCAGTTATGAGCCGTTACCAACCATTTCGGAGACGTTACCGCGCATTTCGTAGCAATTCACGGCAACGGGAAGCACCGCGTCACATATCCGCGAGCTCGGCGAGCACCGGGGCCAGCTCGCCCTCGTGAACCTGGCGGGGAAAGACATGGCGAATCATGCCCTCGCGGTCGATCACCACGGTGTAAGGCAGGGTGCCGGCCTCGTTGCCGTAGCGCGCCTGCACTTCCCTGCCGGTCGTGAACCCGAGCAGGGTCGGATACTCCAGGGGCTGCTCCTCGATGAACGCCATCACCGGCTCGCGCCGGTCCACGGCGACCCCGACGAACTGCACGCCACGGTCACCGAAGCGCGCCTGTAGCTCGTTGAACAGCGGGATTTCCTCCCGGCACGGCGGACACCAGCTCGCCCAGAAATTAAGCACCACGACCCGGCCGTCCCACTCCGTGACCGAACGCGTCTCGCCGTCGAGATCCGGCATGGTGAAAACCGGGCGCCGCTCGCCCTGGCGCTCCTGGTACCAGAGCACGCCGCCGACACCAAGCGCGCCGCCGAGAAGCACCAGCAGCGCTGTGTAGACCAGACGCCTCATCAGCCGCGCCCTTCGCCCCAGGCCTCACGCAGCCGAGCGAGGAATGGGCCCGGCCCGAGAAAGCCCACCACGCGGAGCGAGCGCCGCTCCTCGCCACCAGGGCCGAAAAGCATCACTGCCGGCGGCAGAAACACGTCCAGCTCACTGAGCAGACGGTGATCGGCCGTGTTCATCTCGGTGACATCCACCCGCAGCAGAACGGCCTCGGCGAGCCGCGCTCGGACTTGCGGGTCGGCAAACGTCTCCTCGTCGAGCTGCACGCAATACACGCACCAGTCCGCATAGACGTCCACCAGGGCCGGCCGCCCCGCCGATCGCGCGTCGGCGAGCGCGGCGCGGAGACCATCCAGATCATCGACGGTACGGAACTCCCCGGCGGCGACGGACTGCGCCGTGGCGCCGCCGCCCGCGGCAAGGCGTTCCAGTGGCCGCCACACGTCACCGCCGCCGGCGGAGGCGCCCACCAGCGACACGGCGCCCCAGATCACCAGCGCCAGCCCACCCGCCTTGCGCAGACGGTGACCGTGCGCGGCGCCGTGGCCGAGTGCGTCGAGCCCGCCCATGAACACGCCACAGCCGAGCAGCAGCAGCCCCCAGAGCGCCAGTGTCACCGGTGCCGGCACGATCCGGTCCAGAAAGTAGATGGCCACGCCGAGGAACAGCACGCCGACCACCTGGCGGACAAGATTCATCCACACGCCGGCGCGCGGCAGCCAGCGCCCGGCGGCCGTGCCGATGACGAGCAGCGGCACACCCATGCCGTTGGCGAGCACGAACAGCGCCACCCCCCCAAGCCAGGCGTCGCCGGTCGTGCTGATGAAAGCCAGTGCGGCAATCAGCGCCGGCCCCGAGCAAGCGCCGACGATCAGCGCCGAGAGCACACCCATCACGGTCACGCCGATCACCGTGCCCCCGCGCTGGCGGTGGGAGAGCTCGGTGAGCCGCGTCTGCCATGCGCTCGGCAGCTGCACGTTGAACACGCCGAACATGCCCAGCGCCATCACCACGAACAGCGCGGCGAAGGCGCCCAGCACCCAGGGGCCCTGCACCTGCGCCTGCACCGCCGCGCCCGAGAGGCCGGCGGCGACGCCGGCCAGGGCATAGGCCACCGCGGTAGACTCGACGTAGACCAGCGACAGCCAGAACGCCCGCCAGCCCGTGCGCCGGCTGTCTCCGGCGATCAAGCCGGAGAGGATGGGCACCATGGGATAGAGGCAGGCGGTGAACGCCAGCACGAGGCCGGCGAGGAAGAAGCCCGTCAGCACCGCCGCCGTGTTGCCGCTGGCAAGCGCGGCCCCGAGACCGCCGCCGACGCCCGCCGCCGCACCAACCGCAGCGCCGCCGCCCGGGCTCGCGGATACGCTTGCACCGCCGCCACCGGCGAGGCTGACGGTGACCGCCTGCGGCGGATAGCACACGCCGGCCTCGGCGCAACCCTGGTACTCCACGACCAGGTCCACGGGCCCTCCCCCTTCGAGGTACGCAGAGGCAGAAACGGGCGTCTCGTAGATCTGGACCCGGCCGAAGTACGGGTCGTCCTTTTCCTTGCCCGGCGGCGTCTCCACGCGCACGACGGCGTTGTCATCGCCGGAGACGCTGAAACCGACCTTGTCGCGGTAGAGGTAGTAGCCGTCCTGAACGTCCCAGGTGGCGACCACGCGATCCGGCGCCACGCGTTCGACGGTCAGGGGAAACGCCTGCTCCGGACGGAGCAGATCCGACTCGCCACCCACCAGCCCCGAGAGGCCGCCGCTTTGCCCATACACGTTCGCACTCGCGGCGACGAGCACGACGGCGGCGATCAGCCCGGGAACCACCCGCGATATGCGGGCTAGGCGGCGGCGCAGCATGCGGTCACTCCCTGTCGCTCTTGGCGGTCTGCTCGGTCACCCAGTGCAGGTACCCCTCCAGCCCTGCCGCTATGGGGACCGCGATAATCTCGGGAAGTTCATCGGGATGCTCGGCGCGAATGGCGGCCTCGAGCTCATCGAAAGCCGCGCGCGTGGTCTTCGCCACCAGCAGGAGCTCCGGGTCGCGATGGACCTCGCCCTGCCAGCGATAGACCGAGGTCAGCCCCGGAATGATGTTCACACAGGCGGCATGGTGGCCGGCGACCAGGGCTTCGGCAATGCGTTCGGCGGTCTCGCGATCGGGGCAGGTGGACAGCGCGACGAGATGCTCTTCGGACACAGGCGACCTCCGTTTCGGCACGGGTCATATCAAAGGCTTGAATTATAACACCGCGACCTCCATGCCTCGCGTCAACCGCGCACCATTGGCTGCGCGGGCGGCTATTGACTGCCGTGATGGCGTGACTATCATTGGCACTCACCAGCGGCGAGTGCTAACAACCGCCGTCTCGGGAATCATCAGGTGTCACCGACTGGAACACTGTTAAGGAGTACGACCCGATGAACCTTCGTCCTCTGCACGATCGAGTAGTCGTCAAACGCCAGGAGGAAGAGCGCACTTCCCCCGGCGGCATCGTCATCCCCGACTCCGCGGCCGAGAAGCCGATCCGCGGCGAAGTCGTGGCCGTGGGCTCCGGCAAGCGTCTCGACAACGGCGAGGTCCGCCCGCTCGACATCAAGGTCGGCGACAAAGTGCTGTTCGGCAAGTTCGCCGGCACCGAGGTGAAGATCGATGACGAGGACGTTCTCGTGATGCGCGAGGACGACGTCATGGCCGTCATCGAAGGCTGAGCCGAGGAACACGGTTTTTTCCACTTCGGATACCGGATTACAGAGGTAACAAGACAATGGCAGCCAAAGACGTACGCTTTGCCGAAGACGCCCGCCAGCGCATGGTCAAGGGTGTGAACACCCTGGCCAACGCGGTCAAGGTGACGCTGGGCCCGAAGGGCCGCAACGTCGTGCTCGAGAAGAGCTTCGGTGCCCCCACCGTCACCAAGGACGGCGTCTCCGTCGCCAAGGAAATCGAGCTCAAGGAAAAGTTCGAGAACATGGGCGCGCAGATGGTCAAGGAGGTCGCTTCCCAGACCTCCGACAGCGCCGGTGACGGCACCACCACTGCCACCGTGCTCGCTCACGCCATCCTGCGCGAGGGCCTCAAGGCGGTCACGGCGGGCATGAACCCGATGGACGTCAAGCGCGGTATCGATCAGGCCGTGCACGCCGCCACCGAGGAGCTTCGCAACCTCTCCAAGCCCTGTGACACCGACAAGGCCATCGCCCAGGTCGGCACCATCTCCGCCAACTCCGACCAGGCCATCGGCGAGATCATCGCCGAGGCCATGAACAAGGTCGGCAAGGAAGGCGTGATCACCGTCGAGGAAGGCTCCGGCCTGGAGAACGAGCTCGACGTGGTCGAGGGCATGCAGTTCGACCGCGGTTATCTCAGCCCGTACTTCATCAACAACCAGCAGAGCATGGCCGCCGAGCTCGAGGATCCCTACATCCTCCTCTGCGACAAGAAGATCTCCAACATCCGCGAGCTCCTGCCGGTGCTCGAGGCGGTGGCGAAGTCCAGCCGTCCGCTGCTGATCGTCGCCGAGGACATCGAGGGCGAGGCGCTCGCCACGCTGGTGGTCAACAGCATCCGCGGCATCGTCAAGGTCGCCGCCGTCAAGGCGCCCGGCTTCGGTGACCGCCGCAAGGCCATGCTCCAGGACATCGCCATCCTCACCGGCGGCACCGTGATCTCCGAGGAAGTCGGCCTCTCCCTCGAGAAGGCGACCCTCGAGGAGCTCGGCACCGCCAAGAAGGCGAACATCTCCAAGGACGACACCACGATCGTCAACGGCGGCGGCCGCGCCGAGGACATCAAGGCGCGCGTCGACCAGATCCGCACCCAGATCGAGGACGCCACCTCCGACTACGACCGCGAGAAACTCCAGGAGCGCGTGGCCAAGCTCGCCGGCGGCGTGGCCGTCATCAAGGTGGGTGCCGCCACCGAGGTCGAGATGAAGGAGAAGAAGGCCCGCGTCGAGGACGCCCTGCACGCGACCCGCGCGGCCGTGGAAGAGGGCATCGTGCCCGGCGGCGGTGTCGCCCTGGTGCGCATCCTCTCCGCGCTCGAGAACCTCAAGGGCGACAACCACGATCAGGACATGGGCATCGCCCTGGTCCGCCGTGCCGTCGAGGAGCCGCTGCGCCAGATCGTCACCAACGCCGGCCAGGACGCGGCCGTGGTGGTGAACGCCGTGCGTGCCGGCGAGGGCAACTACGGCTACAACGCCCAGACCGACGAGTACGGCGACATGGTCGAGTTCGGCATCCTCGATCCGACCAAGGTCACCCGCACCGCGCTGCAGAACGCGGCCTCCGTCTCCGCCCTGATGATCACCACCGAGTGCATGGTGGCCGAGCATCCGGACGAGAAGGACGAAGGCGGCGCCGGTGCCGGCGACATGGGCGGCATGGGTGGCATGGGCGGTATGGGCATGATGTAAGCCCCGCCCGGCTCGACACCCGAGTCGCTCGAAAAGCCCCGCCTCGTGCGGGGCTTTTTCGTGTACCGCACACGGGACGACGAAAACGACCCGCAATCGACGCACGACGAGCTGCGGCCGTGGCAGACTGCGCCGATGGAACGACTGATCGAGCACGAATGGAATCTGGCGCCGGCCGCCGCGCGTGCGTTGCAATCCGAACTCGCCGCGCGGGTCCGCCTCGAACCGGCACCGCCGGATATCGCCACAATCGCAGGCGTCGACACGGGATTCGAGGACGGGGGCGCCACCGCGCGCGCCGCCGTGGTGCTCATGAACTGGCCGGCGCTGACGGTAGTCGAGCACCACATTGCCCGCGAACCCACACGCATGCCCTACGTGCCGGGACTGCTGTCGTTCCGGGAGCTGCCCGTGGTGCTCAGTGCCCTGGAATCGCTGACCACGGAGCCCGATCTCGTGCTCTGCGACGGCCAGGGCATCGCCCACCCTCGCCGCCTGGGCATCGCTGCCCATTTGGGGGTGATCACGGGGCTCGCCACCATCGGCGTGGGCAAATCACGGCTCGTCGGCGAGCACGATATGCCGGGGGAGGAAAAAGGCGCCCGGGTACCGCTATTTCATGAAGGAGAACGTATCGGCACGGTACTACGCAGTCGCACCCGCGTACGGCCACTGTACGTTTCCCCGGGCAACCGGCTGGACGTAGCGAACGCTGCGGACTGGGTGCTCGCCTGTTGCACGCGCTACCGCCTGCCCGAGCCCATTCGCGCAGCCGACCGCCTGGCCTCCAATCGCTAGTGCCCCGTATCCGGACTTCGCTGCATGTCCGAGCGCCCCGGCGAAACCGGGACGCCCCCTTCGCACGCGTCGTGGCGGCGCTCGATGCGGCCCCAGCGGCCTAAAGCATGGCCAGCGCCGCCACCGCAAGGATCGCCGCACCGCCAACACCTGCCACGATGTAGACAAGGCGCCGGACTTCGGCAAGCTCACGGGAGATCCGCTCACGTACCTGGTTGTCCACGGCCTCGGTCTGCGCGGCAGCGCGCTCCTCGGCCGCTTTCTCGCCGGCACGGCTCGCCGCCGCAGTGAGCTCCTCTACCAGTGCCTCACGCAACGGGCCACGCAACGCCCCCGTGAGCCGTTCCTGAAGCGGCGGCAGGGCGCGCTCGAGGAACTGCGGCAACACCTGGGCGGTAAACGCTTCGCTGCGCATCCACTCCTGGATCTGGCGCTCGATCGCCGGGGCGGCCTCATCGAGAATGCGCTGGGCCGCCTCGGGACCGATGTCGCCGACGACCCGCGCAGTCGTCTCGCGAGCCAGACGTTCGGCGAGCGCCTCGGTATCCAGACTGTCCGCCGCGCTCGCGGCGTCCGGGATTTGCGGGGCACTCTCCCGGGCCACCTCGGCGGCGATCTCCCGAGCGGTCTCACGCGCGGCGTCGCGGGCAGCTTCGCGAGCGCCCGCTTCCGCTTGTTCCACCACGGGCGTCACCAGCGCACGCACCCGTGCCTCGAGCTCGGCGTCCAGCCGGTCGCCAACCGCGTCCCTGGCAACCCGGGCCGCGATCTCTTCGGCCTCACGCCGCCAGACGCCGCCGTCCACCGCCGGCTCCGGCGCACTCGCCGCCGCCGGCTCATATGGCTCAGGCGAAGGCGACGGAGCGGGGGCCGCTTCCACCTCGGCAGCCCCGGACATGGCGGGTTCCGGTTCGACGGGCCCTGCCGTCGGAGCGGGAACCGGCCCAGGTGTCGAAGGCTGGGCCGCAGGCGGCGGCTCAAACGCGGGTAGCTCGGCCGGTTCGTCGGCGGGCGGCACGGCTACGGCGACCGGCTCCCGCTCAGGTTCCGGTTCCCACGCCACCGGCTCGAAGTCGATCTCGGGCTCGGGCGGCAATTCAGGCTCAGGAGCGGATTCGGGTTTCGGTTCGGGTTCGGGAGCGGGTTCGACCTCGGGCCCGGGTTCCGGCTCCGGCGCCGGCATATTCGCAGCATAGTGCTCGCGCACGGCAGTGAGCACCCGCCCCAGACTGTCCTCCCCGCTCGGTTTGATCAGGAAATCCACCACCCCGAGCTCATGGCCCCGCTCCCGATCCTCCGGCGTGTCCTGGGAGGTGTACATGACCACCGGCAGATCGGCGGTGTGCGGCTGCTCGCGAAGCTGCCGCGTCGCCTCGAAGCCGTCCATGTCCGGCATCATGTAGTCCATGAAGACGACGTCGGGCCGGTTGTCGCGCACGTAGGCAAGCGCTTCACCGCCGGTGCCCACCACGTCCACCTCGACGTCACGCCGGCGCAGCAGCTTGCTCAGCGCAATGCGCGCGAGCCGCGAATCGTCGACGACGAGGGCCTTGCTGATATTGTCATTCATTCTCGGGCTCCCTGGCTCGTGCCCTGAGTGCCAGTCACGCGTTGCGGGCGCCGGACGCCTGGGCCCCCCTCAGGCCGCCGTCATCGGCGTCGACGCCATGGCCGCCCCTTTATTAGCAGAGCAGCCAGCCGCCCGACCACCCTCACGCATCGGTAACGCGGAGTCTCGCACAGAATTCGCCTCATTGACGTGACACGCGTGCCAACAACCAGCTGCTATTGTGTAAGTGAGCGCTCCCGGGGATATACAAATGGGCAAGTTCGACTTCGACGAATGGGCACGCCTCGCCCGCACCGAGCCCGACACCTTCGAGCGGCGTCGACGGGCCGAAGTGGAAGCCTTCATCAGCGCCCAAACCGGGGCCCGCCGGGAACGCCTGCGCCGCCTGCAGTGGCGCATCGACCGCGAGCGCGAGCGCAGCCCCAACGCCATGGCCGCATGCGTACGCCTGTCGAACATGATGTGGGATCGCTTCGCCGGCCCGGGCGGGCTCGCCGAGCACCTGCGCGCCGTCGCCGATGACGAGCCGCTGCCGCTGCCGCGGCCACGCAAGGCACGCATCCTGCGCTTTCCACCACGCTGACCGGCCCGTTGCGGCGGCAGTCGCGCATAAAGAAAGGGCCGGATCGCTTGGCGATCCGGCCCTGATAAATGGCAGCCGGCGGCACCCGTCAGGGAAAGCCCCTCCCCTAACGCTCCGCCGCCTCGCGGTCTCCGCTACGCCCATCGAGCCAACGGCGGCTTTCGGCGCTGCCCCCCAGCGCCGCCCGGTAGAACCAGCGTACCGCCGTCTGCTCGTCGGGCGAGGTGCCGCGGCCTTCCGCGAACATCACCCCCAGATTGTGTTGCGCGGCGACGTGTCCCTGCCGCGCGGCTGCCTCGAACCACCGCAGCGACAGTGCGTCATCGCGACGCACGCCCTGGCCGGTGGCGTACAGGAACGCAAGGGCATGCTGAGCCTCGGCGAGCCCACGGAGCGCGGCACGACGGTATTGGCGAGCGGCCTCTACCAGGTCCACCGTGCAACCGTCCCCCGTTTCGAGGCGTCGGCCACACAGATAATCGTTCCACGCTCGTTCAAGCTGCGAGACCATTGCCCTTAAAACCCCCTCATGGATTCCGGTCTGCGTTCGCGCCCTGTTCAATGCATGGTGCGTGCCAGATTAGGACTTGTCGTCGATCGACGACGTAAGACGAGGATTACACGGGGCTCCAAAGGCTCACAGTGATGCACACACGCAACCACTGTGTGGTTTTCCTGTGACACGGAAGGGCACCCGGGCACGTGGAGCTGCCGCGCCGCGACACCCGTCCCCCTTGCAGCAGCGGTGACCATGGACGACCATGCTGCCTGGTCCGAAGCCGCGAGCACCGAGCCACGCGCCATGCACCGACCGACGCATTGCCTGGACGCCGCCTGCGGCTTCCCGCCAGCCGTACACCTTGACATCCCCAGCGCCATTGCGGTGGCACGGTGACCGAGCGCGCGAACACCCGCGAACCCGAGCAGGGACGGCATTGGCGCGAAGCGCTCACGATCTACACCCGGCGGCCGGTGGTCACCATGCTCTTTCTGGGCTTCTCCGCCGGCCTGCCCTTCATGCTGGTCTTCTCCACGCTCACCGCCTGGCTCACCGAGGCGGGAGTGACACGCACCGCCATCGGATTCTTCAGCTGGATCGGGATTACGTACTCGATAAAGATCCTGTGGGCACCGGTGGTGGACCGGGTACCGCTGCCCGGCCTCACGACACGCCTCGGCCGCCGGCGCGGCTGGATGCTCGCCGGCCAGCTCGGCATCGCCACCGGCCTCGCCACCATGGCCGTGACCGACCCGACAGAAGCGCTCACTACCATGGCCCTGCTGGGGCTGCTCGTGGCTTTCTCCTCGGCAACCCAGGACATCGCCATCGACGCCTTCCGCATCGAATCCGCGCCGGCCACCGACCAGGGCGCCATGGCGGCCACTTACCAGCTCGGCTACCGAACCGCGATCATCGTCTCCTACGCCGGCGCGCTCTACCTGGCCGCCGGGGTCGGCTGGCAGGTGACCTATTTGGTGATGGCATGCCTGACCGGCGTCGGCATGGTCACAGTATTGCTGAGCGTGGAGCCGGCACACCGGGTGAGCGTGACGAGCGCCGAGGAACGCGCCGTGGAGGCGTACAGCCGCCGCCACGCCTGGTTGCCCCGGCCGCTGGCACACATGAGCGCGCACGTCGCCGGCGCCGTGGTCGCGCCGCTCGGGGATTTCCTGCGCCGATTCGGCCCCGCAGCCATCGGCATTCTCGCGCTGGTGGGCGTGTTCCGGATAACCGACCTCGCCATGGCGAGCATGGCCAACCCGCTCTACCTCGACCTCGGATTCAGCAAAGAACAGATCAGCGCGGTCAGCGGCCTCTACGGGACGGTCATGACCATGCTCGGCGCCATCGGCGGGGGCGTGACGGTGCGCCGATACGGGCTGCTCACCCCCCTGCTCGCCGGCGCAGTCCTGGCGGCAGTGACCAACCTGCTCTTCGCCCTGCTCGCAGTCAGCGGCGACAACGTCATGCTGTTCACGGCCATCATCGGCGCCGAGAACCTCGCCAGCGGTCTCGCCGGCACGGCGTTCATCGCGTGGATGTCGAGCCTTACCTCGGAGCAGTACACGGCCACGCAGTATGCGCTGTTCAGCTCGCTGATGACCCTGCCCGGCAAGTTCCTGAGCGGCTGGGGCGGCATACTGGTGGACGCCCGCGGCTATCCGGCCTTCTTCCTGGTGACCGCAGCGCTTGGCCTGCCGGCCATTGCGCTCATACTCTGGCTCATGCGCCGCCGCCCGCCGGCGGACGCAACTGAGCGAGAACAACAACTGCACACTAGGGAGCCGACCCCATGAGCACCGTCCCTCAAGATTCCGGAGAAATCGTCCGCCGCCTGGCGGCGCCCCTGGCCGAAGGTCGGGTATGGGTCAAACTGGTCGCCGTACTGCTCATCGCAAACGGTGTCCTCACCGCACTGTCCATCGTCGGTTTGCTGATCGCGTGGCTGCCGATCTGGATGGGCGTGGTGCTGTTTCAGAGCAGCAACGCCATTGACGAAGCCCATGCCGGCGGCGACGAGGCCGCGATGATCCGCGCGCAGCAGCGCCTGCGCACGTTCTTCACCATCAGCGGCGTGATGGTTCTGGTGCTGCTGGCGCTGTGGCTACTCGCCATGGTGTTCGGCTTCGGCGGGATGATGATCGGCGGCGGCATGGGCATGCACGGATTCTGACACCGGGTATCCAGCGGGCCGGCCCCGTGGCGACCGGCCCGCGTTGAAAACTAACCTCCCAGTCCCGACATCCATCGGCGACATGTAGTGACGGCAAACGATCGATCCCATCTATCACCCCGATGCCGGAAATCAATTTTACCGATCGGCACCTGCTCTCATAGACTGCCGACGTCCAGTCAGAGCAACCCAACAGGGGAGTGTTTAAGCATGAGCGTACTCGTAGCGAAGGAAGCCCCGGAATTCACCGCTCCGGCCGTGATGCCCGACGGCACCATCAAGGAAGACTTCAAGCTCTCCGACCTGCGCGGTAAGTACACCGTGCTGTTCTTCTGGCCGTTGGACTTCACCTTTGTCTGCCCGTCCGAGATCATTGCGCACGACAACCGCTTCGAGCAGTTCTCCGAGCGGGATGTGCAGATCGTGGGCGTGTCCATCGACAGCGAGTTCACCCACTTCGCCTGGCGCAACACCGCCGTGGACAAGGGCGGCATCGGCGAGGTGAAGTTCCCCGTCGTGGCCGACAAGAGCCACGAGATCTGCCGGGCCTACGGCATCGAGCACCCCGAGGCCGGCGTCGCCCTGCGTGCCTCGTTCCTCATCGACAAGGACGGCGTCGTCCAGCATCAGGTGGTGAACAACCTCCCGCTCGGACGCTCCGTCGACGAGATGCTGCGCATGGTCGACGCGCTGCAGTTCACCGAGGAGCACGGCGAGGTCTGCCCCGCCGGCTGGCAGAAGGGCGAGTCCGGCATGAAGCCCGACGCCCAGGGCGTGGCCAGCTACCTCTCGGAGAACGCCGGTAACCTGTAAACTCAGGACCAGCGTTCAGGTCGGTCCGCCGCGGCGCCCTCGCGCCGCGGCCCGGCTCAGACACCCGGATCCCCTATGAGAAGAGGCGCTTGATTCGATGAGCGACGTTAAACACTGCAAACTGCTGATTCTCGGCTCCGGTCCCGCCGGTTACACGGCTGCGGTCTACGCGGCCCGGGCCAACCTGGACCCGGTCATGGTCACCGGCATGGAGATGGGCGGCCAGCTCACCACCACCACCGACGTGGACAACTGGCCGGGCGATGTCGAAGGCCTGCAGGGCCCGGCGCTCATGGAGCGCATGAAGGCCCACGCGGAGCGCTTCGGCACCGAGATCCTCTTCGACCACATCAATCAAGTGGACTTCAGCAACCGCCCCTATCGCCTGACCGGCGACAGCGGCGAGTACACCGCTGACGCGGTGATCATCGCCACCGGCGCCACGGCGAAATACCTGGGACTGGAGTCCGAAGAGAAGTTCATGGGCAAGGGCGTGTCGGCCTGCGCCACCTGCGACGGATTTTTCTACAAGAACCAGGACGTCGCGGTCGTCGGCGGCGGCAACACCGCGCTGGAAGAAGCCCTGTACCTGTCGAACATCGCGCGCAAGGTCACCATCGTGCATCGCCGCGACCAGTTCCGCGGCGAGAAGATCCTCCAGGATCAGGTGATGAAGAAGGCCGAGGACGGCAACATCGAGATCCTGTGGAACAGCACCCTCGACGAAGTTCTCGGCGACAACATGGGCGTCAACGGCCTGCGGCTGAAAAGCACCGAGGACGGCTCCACCAGTGAGCTCGAAGTCACCGGCGTGTTCATCGCCATCGGCCACAAGCCCAACACCGAGATCTTCCAGGGCCAGCTCGACATGGAGGGCGGCTACATCAAGGTGAAGAGCGGGCTCGACGGCAACGCCACGGCCACCAGCGTGCCCGGCGTGTTCGCCGCCGGCGACGTCATGGACCACGTCTACCGCCAGGCCGTGACCTCCGCGGGTACCGGGTGCATGGCCGCGCTGGACGCCGAGAAGTACCTCGACGCCCTCAAGCTCGAACGCGAAACCGTCGCCAAGGCTGACGCGGCCGCCGAGACGCCCGCGTGAGCGAAGCCCTCGACAAGGCACCGGCCGCAGGGCTCGCGCTCTACCACCACGAGCTCTGCGGCGCCTGCCTTCGGGTGCGCGCCGTGATGGAGCGCCTCGGCGTCGATATCGAGCTGCGAGACGTGCGCCTGGAACCCGAGCGCCGTCAGGAGTTGCTCGAAGGCGGCGGCCGCCAGACGGTGCCCTGCCTGCGCATCGACGAACCCGATGGCGAGGCCACCTGGCTCTACGAGTCGGCGGACATTGCCGCCTACCTCGCCGAGCGCTTCGGCCAGCGCAGCGCCGTCAACACACCATAAACGCGACTACCCGCAAGTCGCCGCGACCGGCCAAAGCGCCGGTCGTTTTTTGTGAACGGCAAGCGGAAAGATGAAAGTGGAAAGAGCGGTATGCGCTCCGACATACCCTTGCCCACGAAGGCAGGGTACCCGACTTGGGTACTAGGAGGCAGGGTGGACGAAGCGCAGCGCAGTCCACCAGAGGACAAGCGACAAGCCAAAAGTGCAAAGGCAAAAGACCGGTACGCTCAACGTTCATGCCGACGCGTAGGGTGGACGGAGCGCAGCGCAGTCCACCGTCCCTTCCGCCTAAAGCGAAAGGTCATACGCCAACGTCAAAGGCGCATGATCCGAGAACCGCTCCCCGGTATACACACTCGCCTCCCGCACCACGTCCTTCAGATCCGGCGTGAGCACATGGTAGTCGATCCGCCACCCCGTGTTGTTGTCCCACGCCCGACCACGATAAGACCACCACGTGTACTGCTCCGTCTCCGGCTCCACCACGCGGAAGGCATCCACGAAGCCGGCCTCGCCGAAGAGACGATCCAGCCAAGCCCGCTCCTCCGGCAGAAAGCCCGAGTTCTTCTGGTTCGAGCGCCAGTTGCGGATATCGAGCTTGGTGTGGGCGATGTTCCAGTCACCGCAGATGATGTACCGCCGCCCCGACTCCCGCAGGCGCACCAGGTGCTCCAGGAACGGCTCCATGAACGCGTACTTGAAGTCCTGACGCTCATCCCCCGACGTCCCGGAAGGCATGTAAAACGACACCACCGACAGATCCCCGAAGCGCGCCTCGATCCAGCGCCCCTCGCTGTCGATCTCCGGAAAGCCCACCTCCCGGATAATCTCGTCCGGCTCATGCCGGGTGTACAGCGCCACCCCGCTGTAGCCCTTCTTCTCCGCGTCCTTGAAATAGGCGTGATAGCCGTCGGGGAAGAAAGTCGCGTCCTTGGCGATCTGTTCGTACTGCGCCTTCGTCTCCTGGACACACAGCACGTCCGGCGCTGCCTCGGCGAACCAGTCGAAGAACCCCTTCCGCGCCGCCGCCCGGATGCCGTTCAGGTTGGCACTGGTGATGCGCACAGCCATCGACCCCACTCACTGTCTTGCACGAGAGCCGATCATACCAACGAACACTGTGCCCCACCGCCCATGAACCGTTATACTGCGGCCTCCCGCCGAAGGGCCCGTAGCTCAGTGGTTAGAGCAGGGGACTCATAATCCCTTGGTCGCTGGTTCGAATCCAGCCGGGCCCACCATAAAATCAATCACTTAGCTAAACATTACCCTTCGCGGAAAGCCTCGTTTGTGGCCGAGTGTCTACAAACTGTCTACGGGGTGCCAACGGGTTCAGGTGCAACGCTTCCCGTAGGTGATCCGGGGCAAAATGGGCATAGCGCATGGTCATGCGTATGTCGGTGTGGCCGAGGATGCGCTGTAGTACGAGGATGGAGCCACCGCGCGCCATGAAATGCGTAGCGAACGTGTGCCGGAGCACGTGGGAGCACTGACCGCGCGGCAACTCCAGGCCGGCACGGTCGACGGCCTTGCGAAAGGCGGCGTAGCAGGACGTGAACAGGCGTCCACGCTGATGCAGGGCGAGCGATCGGGACAGGCGTTCGCTGATCGGGACAACACGCACTCTCGCGCCTTTTGTCCTGCCGTAGCGTACCCGGTCGGAAAAGAGCTGTTCGCCCCGGAGCTGTTCGGCTTCAGACCAGCGTGCGCCAGTGGCGAGGCACAGACGGGCCACCCGGAGGGCATCAGGGTTACTGGACTGCCGCAACGCCCACCAGAGCGCGGCGATTTCGTCGCGGGTCAGCCATGCCAGTTCGGTTTCGTCGACGCGAAATTGCCGCACCTGGGCAAGCGGGTTGCCCCGGTTCCACTCCCCTACTCGCTCCAGCTCACGGAACATGGCGCGGAAGTACGCCAGCTTACGATTCAGTGTGGCGGGCGTCAGGCCGTCTTCGAGACACCGCGCTCGATACTCGGTGAATTGGCGTGCGGTGAAGCCGGCCGCTTGCGGATTACCCATGGCGTGGGCAGCCGTGCGCATGTCCGCTGCCCGGCGCGTTCCGTCCTTGAGCTGGAGGCCGTGCACTTCAAGCCAGCGGTCAACGAGGTCGGTTAGGCGTCGACGATCTTTCTTCGGCGGCCGCCACTCGGGCTCGCTCTGCACCTTGGCGCGCACCCAGCGCTCATAGCGCGCCGCTTCCGCTTTGGTCTTGAACGTCTTGCGGATGCGCCGGGAGCCACGGCCGTCGGTCCAGATGTCGACCTGCCATCCGGTGTTGATCTTGCGAATTGCCATAGTCGTCCGTCAGGTCGCCAGTATTCGCTTCTGTAGGCCGTGGGTGATGACTTTCTGCGGGTCTTTGCCCCGGGCCTGCCAGTAGGCGACGAGGTCTTTCCAGAAGCCGGCGCTTTTGAGGTGGTGGATGACCTGCCGGGTGCTGTAGCCCTCGCGGGCGTAGAGGCTGAGCATGTTGCCCAGGGCCAGGACGAGGTTCTTTTCATTGCCCCGGCCGGGGGTCTTCTGGACGCGGCGGACGACGAAGCGGGTGGCTTCGGCGTGGATGGTCACGTCTTCGAAGAGCAGTTGCCACATGGGATCGGCATAGGTGGGGCTGGCGTGCAGCCGGAAGAGGTTCAGGCCGTAGCGGAACAGGTTGGTGAGCACGGGGGCGATGTCGGTGTAGGCACGGAAGCCTTTGCCGTCTTCGCTCTGGATTTGCTGGACGACGTTGTGGTGGAAGCGCCATTCGAGGCGCCACACGGGTTTGCCCTCGCGATAGCTTGGTTCGTCCAGTTCTTCGGCGGCCTCACGCCAAACGCTTTCCCACCAGTCGAGCTTATCGCGCTTGTGGGCTTCGAGATCCTTGCGGTAGGTGGCGAACTGGACGGAGCTGGAGCTACCGAAGAGGTAGGACTGGCCGCCTTCGTAGCGCTGCGCAGTCTCGCCGCCGACGAATTCGAGGCTGTCGAATCCAGTGTGATCGGTCTTGCGCCGCGCGCGCGTGCGGATGCGTTCGGTGAAGTCTCGTGGCGGTTTCCAGCCCTGAACGTCGATGGCGACGTGCACGGCCACGGCGTGGTGCGTGGGATCGTGCAGGAGGGTGGCGGCGATGCGGTCAAGTTCTGCCTGGACGCGTTCCGGGGGATTGTCTTTGAGGAAGTGCGGGGAACACTCGATCTTGAGGTGCGACCCCGGTTCCTGCAGGCGCTTGTACCGGCTGCCCAGCAGGACGATCAGTCCCAGTTCGTTGTTCTGGAGGCGGTAGCGGTAGCCTGAGCGGCCACCCGAGCCAATGACCCACTCGTATCCGGCCCAGGTGACGACGGATTCGTCCCCCCAACGGCTCTGTCCGTGAAGCAGGCCGATTTCGTGGGTGCGCACGGTGCCCTGGTAGAGCTGTCGCAGGGTGTCCACGCCAGTGTGGAGGATGCGGACGTTGCGCAGGTCTCGCGGACCACTGGGTAGAAGGAACTGACGGCCCTTGGGGTCGTACTCGCCATTCAGCAGCGATTCGGTGCTGACCCGGTTGGCGGCCTTTGCGTTCAGTTGCTGGCGGTCGCAGTGGTTCCGCTTGCTGGCCGCCTTCTGGGCGGACGGTGCACGAGTGTGCATGACTGTGCTCATACGGTCTAAACCTCTTGTTCTCTTAAGACGTGCTACAGGGCCGTCTGCGCGGCGCGGCACGGCGTGGCGCTCGGGGGCTCGCACACGCCGTGCCGCGCCGCGCAGACCGGCGGCCGCCGGCCGAAAGCAGGCCGGCGGCTCGCCTTGCGGCGAGCAGCGGTATGCCCTGTCGGGCACGGCCGGTCGGTGATGGCGATCACTGGTGCTGTTGTGGGCGCAGGTCGTCGGGCCGGGGATCGGGACGACGGGAGACGGCGAGGTAATCGCCGATGTCGCGATACAGGCTGTGGGCGATCCAGCCAAAGAAGGCGCCCAGGAGCGTGAAGAACAGCAGTAGGCCGGTGTACAAGCTGCTGAGTAGGGATATGGCCTGCGTGGGGTCGGCGGTCATGGTTGATGGGCCTCCGAGCGTCAATGCGTGTATGAGAGTGGGCGCGCCCCTTCGGGGCCGGGCTCCTACAGGTTCCACATGCGTTCCATCCCTGCGGGACGCGGCGCGCCTTCCGGATCCCTCGCGCCTCCGGCCCTGTCGGGCCTGCGCGCTCCGCTTGCCGGCAATTGGTCGCTCCGCGGGGTGTTGTCGTAGGGGCTCCGCCCCTAAGACCCCGCCCTCGCCGGGGGGCAGCCCGGGCAGGCGTGTGCCTGCCCGGGGCGTCTACAGGGTGGGGGTCGGTTGCTGCGTCAAGGTGCGGACGTCGGAACCCACGCCGGCGCTGCGCGCCGTCGCGGGGCCCCGCGACGCCCGACCTGGACGCGCGCCCTCTGGGGAGGACAGCCGGGGTGGTGTCGGCCCCTGGGGGCGGCGCTGCTTCGCTACGCGCCGGGTGACGGGGGCCGGGGGTGATTCGGGCCACGGCGGTCATGAGTCGTTGCCACCGGGCAGGATCGGGCCGGATTGGCTGTGCACGAGGTTGGCGCCGGGCAGTAGCTCGGGGGCGACGGGCTCGCCGCGCTTGCGGCAGGTGGCGAGCTGTTCGACACCGGTGTCGATGTGGGTGATGCGGTAGATGCAGTCCGACAGACGCCGGTAGCTGTAGCCGAGCCGGCCGAGCTCGTCGCCGCGCAGGGTCATGCGGGCATCGCCGCGCTCGACTTCGATCCACACGCTGCGGAATTCGCCGACAACGGTCATATCCCAGCCACTAAGCGGGCCATGCCGGCGCTGATGACGCGCAGCACGATCACCCAAATGACCAGTCGCAGGGCGAGCCGGCCGGCGAGCTTGGCCACGGGTTTGAACGGGCGCAGCGCCATCGCCACGAGGCGCAGCGGCAGGCGCAGCAGGCGTGCTGCCCGGCTCGGCCGGCGATGGCCCCGGCGCTTGGCGCTCCGCCACTGCCTGACCCGCATCCGGCGGCGTAAACGGGTCGGGTATGCCGTTACGGAAGCCGTAGCCGAAGCCAGCCAGGACAATAGCCCCCAGAAATGCCACGCGAGGATTTTTCCATAAGGGGGTGCCGGCGTGCGTGTCGCGGACGTCGCCTGTATCGGTACTCTCATACAGATTCCATACCCAAGAGCGAATGCGGCGCTTGCGAATCGACAGGAATTGGCTCGTGCTCGATCCGCTGTCGCCGGCGGCGTGAAAGGCTTCGTTGTAGAAGCCACCGACACCAATCAGCGCCATGTTCCGATGCTTGTAGGCGCCTTCGCTGGATTCGCGGATCGTGCTGTGAATCTTTCGGATGTTCGTGGTGGTCAGGACGAGGTCCCAATTGAAGTGACGATGCATGTCGAAGGCGGTCCAATGATCTTCCGGCCGCCCCATCTCCGCCGCTGCGTCCTCGCCGCCTTCGATCGACAGCGCACTAAGCTGCCGATCCGTCCACCGCGGCGGCCACACGCGTTGCGCTTCGTCGATGATGAGAAAGGCGCCCTTGGGCACCCAGTGGAACCAGCGCCGCAGGCGCTCCAGGCCCTCGCGCTGGCTGGTGTCGATGTGGATCACGTCGAACCGGGGGTCGCCGTCGATGACCTCGAGGATGCGCTCGCGGGAGGTGAGCCCGCGCACGTTGGTCACCAGCGTGCGGCCTTCCTTCACGACCTTGGGCAGGTCGTCCATGATCGCGCCGCTGGTCTTGTAGCTGCCGGGCGGGCCGTGGTGGATCTTGATGGCCATGGCGTCAGCCGCTCGCCTTCATGCCGAGGCCGAGGAACTGCATCACCAGCCGCGTGGCGTAGCTGTTGGCGACGAGGTTGACGGCTTCGGGGATGCGGAAGAAGCCGAGCACGCCCCGGAAGTCGGCGGGCAGTTGCCCCCAGGCGCTATTGATGTAGCCGGTCACACCGATGTCGGCGAGGATCTGCCGCGCGACGTCCCAGGCGAATTGCATCGCCGCCACCTGCGCGCTGATCGCCGCAATGGCGGCTTTCTGGGTAAAGAAGGCGGTCCACTCGACGAAGAAGTCGTAAATCCCTGAGTTGAACCAGTCGAGTATCCACTGAAACCCTTCAAACAGTTCGCCAACCCACGAGAAATCCATAGCGCACCTCAGCTCAGAATGATTCGCAGTGATGCCAGGGCGGCGAGCAGCATCACGAGCAGCCCCACGAGCGAGAGCTGTTCCGCGAAGCGGTTGAAGTCCATCCTGATTTGCTCGCCGAGAAAGGGAAATGTGACGACCGGCAGGCTTTCGCCGCCGCTGGTATTCAGGCCCAGCAGGTCTTCGGCCTCGCCGCGAATGCGGTCGATGGTCTCTTGCAGGCGTTGTTCGGCAGCCTCGCGCTCTTCGGTCAGTTCCGGGAATTCGCCGCCCTCGCCACCGACGTCGAGCGTCGGCCCCCCACCGTCTCCGCAATCCTCGCCGGCCTTGCAGTCGCCATCGCCGTCGCCGTCCCCGTCATCGCCATCGCCATCGCCATCACCGTCGCCATCACCGTCACCGTCACCGTCGCTGTCGTCATCGTTGTTGTTCCCATCGTCGTCGTTGTTGTCATCGCCCTGGCCGTCACCATCACCACCGCCACCGCCACCGGTGCCGCCGTCGCTACCACCGCCACCACCGGAACCGTCGCCATCGCCATCGCCATCCCCGGTGCTGCCGTCTGACCCACCGCCGCCGCCACCGCCGGAGTCGTCACCATCACCATCGTCGCCGTCACCGCCGCCGCCGCTTCCGCCGCCACCGCCGCCGCCGGACCCATCGTCGCCGTCGTCGGGGTTCTGGCCGTCATCGCCGTCGTTGTTATCGCCGTCGCCCTGGTCGTCGTCGTCGTTGTTGTTGCCGCCATCGTTGTTGTCGTCATCGCTGTCATCGCCATCGCCGCCATCGGGCATATCGCTCAGGCAGATGACAATCTCGCCGAGCTGGGCGTAATTCGGGCACTCGGGTGGCGGGGGCGGATCGTCACTATTCAGACATGCCTCACCGGTCTGGCCCGATGAGTAGCTCCACGACACCGTGCCATCGCCGTTGTCGGTGAGGTTCTTGACGCCGGTGAAATGCTTCCAACAGCCGTTGTCGCACCACGTCTTCGCCGTGGTGTTCCAAACGTTGGCTTCGTCCGGCCCCGGCTTCTGCATCGAATCTTCATAGCGCCGATA
Source organism: Arhodomonas sp. AD133 (assembly GCF_051195215.1). Lineage (NCBI taxonomy): Bacteria > Pseudomonadati > Pseudomonadota > Gammaproteobacteria > Chromatiales > Ectothiorhodospiraceae > Arhodomonas > Arhodomonas sp. AD133. The sequence continues at coordinate 152,693 of NZ_JBNAZM010000003.1, forward strand.
GGTGCGCTCGCACTCGGCGACACGGCAGAACAGCTGCCCGTTCTCCCAGACCTCATTCAACTTATTGCCCGGACACGCCTTAGTAATCGGGTGGATGTCGTGCAGCTGCGAGCGAATGCCATCCGGTTCGTTCGGATTCGGCACATGCTGGATCACCCAGCAATGCACCTCGCCGGGCGGCAACTCTTCCTCCGGCCCCACGACAATCCGCGCCTCGAACTCGCCGTCATGCACCGACGGTGCCCGCGCTGCCGCATCCGCGCAGGCCGCCTGGCGGCTGTCGCCCCAGCCGGTGACGTTCATCAGCGGCACGTGGAATTTCGCCGGCAGCAGCTCGGCGGCGCGGGCGTTGCCGGCAGCCACCAGGGCCATGACGGTGAGGACGATCAATGCGGCGGTAAGCAGCACGCGATCCATGAGCGCGGACCCTCGCTCGGGCGGTGGGAATCGACGGGGTGACGGCGGCCGTCACCCCGCCGGGGGTGGCATCAGTAGATAACGGCGCGCACGCCGGCGCAGAAGGCAAGGCCCCAGGCAACGCCGATGAGCGCGCCGGTGAACATCGCTCGCCCTCCCTTACGCCTTGCGGATCATGGAGATGACGATGCCGGCGAGCACGATGAGCGCCACCGCACCCACCACGGCCGTCGCCACGGTGCCCGACTGGTCCTTGGCGGAATCCAGCGCATTCGTCGCCGGACCGGCGAGGTCGGGCATGTTGCCACCAGACTGCGCGAGCGCAGTCGTGGCGCTGGCACCGAACACGGCCGCGCCGGTGGCGACCTTGGCGGCGGTGGACTTGCCGAAACGATGGACGGCATTCACGATCTTCATCGGGTTTACCTCGCTTTTCGCAGAAGATTGAGGATCAGACCCAGTGCGATGCCCATGGCCCACATCGCCAGTACGCTGCCAAACGTCCATTCGGCGGTGGGCCAGTGGGGCGCGAACAGCTCGTGGGTCCAGGCGAGCTGTTCATGCTCGGCGGGGGTTACCAGTACGTAACCCCCGCAGTCTTCCAGGGTCTTGGACGTGGCCGTCACAAAGCCCTGGCGGGTGACTTCGGCGCACAGCGCCACTTACGCGCCCTTTTTGCTCGCGCCGGTGCTGGCGGCGGCGCTCTCGCCGCTGGCGCTGCTAGTGCTGCTACCCGGGGCCTTGTCGGTGGCCGGCAGGCCGCCGGTACTGGTGTCGCCGCCGGTGGGGCTGTCTTCGGGCTCGATGGCGAGGCCGTGCATGCCGGTCTTGCCGCCGCCGGCCATGTGCAGCCGCACGCGCAGCTTGTGCTGACGCGGCAGCGTCGAGGCGTCGAGCTGGTCTGCCACGTCGGGCTCGCAGGGCATGGTCATGGGGATGACGCCTTTGACGTCCTTGGTGTCCTGGCGCTCGGCGAGGAACAGTTTCGTGTAGGTGTTGCCGTCGACGGTGATCCGCCGCACGCCGAGGATGTCCACGTCAATGATCTGGTTCATCATGGCTTTGTACTCCTTAGGTTCTCCAAGCCGGCAGTACTGCTTTCGCGATGCCGTGCCGGCACTCGGCACCGTTGCCAGGCCTTGAACGTCGCCCTACGTTCGGGGCGGCGACTCGGCCGGGTTCGTGTAGGAAGCACCCGGACGACAGCGACGGATGCGGTGTCGTGGGGGCGTGGCGTCCGGGTGAAGGGGGGTGGCGTGGCGCACAGAACACACACCACCAGCCAGTGAATCGGGGGCGATACGCCGCACCTCGTCACCGAGGGCCCAGGCGAGCCAGTCGGCGACGCTGCGTTCGGCGTCGGCGAGGCCGTCATAGTCCGCGCCGATGGCCCAGAGCTGGTCAGCGGCCTTGTTGAGCAGTTGCCGCGCCTCGCTCACGTTGTCGGGCTTCCACAGACCATAGCAGTAGTCACGGCAGGGGCGAAGCGCCGCCCGGCACATGACGAGCGCCGCATACTCGGCGGCGTTGCCTCGCGCCAGTTGGGCGCAGGCATCGGCGTGGATCAGGCCCATCAGCAGCACCGTGGCGCGCTGGCGCTCGGTGAAGGTGGCGCGGGCTTCGCGCTGGATGGCCGGGCGCCAGTTGTCGGTGCCGCGTGCGGTCTCGAAGGCGAGCCACGCCTGAAAGTCGGCCTGCCAGTCGGCGGCGGGCGCGGGATCGGCGCCAACGTGGCGCAGCACCTGCCGGGCGTGGGCGATGGCCGCCGGGGCGTCCGCGAGGGTCTGCGGGGTCCGCAGATCCGGCGCGTAGGGGCGGCACTCGGCGAGGGTGGCGCGCACGAGGGCGAGTGTCGGCACCTGAGCGTCCGCGTCGCCGGCGTGGCGGTTGATGAGCACGCGGCAGTGACCGAGGGCAGCGTATAGCGCCGTCGCGTGGCCGGCCGGGGTTTGGTAGCGGCCCCGGTAGGTGACGGCCGGGATGTAGCGGCTAGCGTAGGGCATCGGTCGTCGCCTCCTCGCCGCCAAAACCCACTTCAAGCTGCGTCGTCAGCCGCTCGACGGCCTCCGGCCTAACCTCGCCCTCTATCAGGAGCGTCTGGATAACCGTCTCAAGCGCTGCTTGCACGCCGCATTCACCCGGTACCTTCCACGCCACCGCTTTAAGGCGGCTCACGACACGCATCGCTTCCATCTGCCGGCTGCTGCGATCACACATGGCTAGCCTCCGTGAGCGTGACATCGGCTGGCATCTTCCGCCGGATGGCCGCGACGGCTTCGTCGTACGTCTCACCGCTGCCGTACCGCTGCGGGGTGAAGTGCGGGCATTGCTGGAAATAGGTGACGAAGCGGCCGTGCTGCTGACGCACGATCAGTCGCCAGGTGTTGCGGTCCTGGAAGGGGCGCGGTGCCGGTCGCTGCGGACCCGTCATGCCGTTAGACGCCCAGTACGTGACGTTACCCGGATGCTTGCGCGGGCGCGGCTTGGGAGCGCTCGGCTTGGCGCAGACCGGGCGCGGGGCTTTGACGCCCTTGGGGCGGATGCGGCGACCCTGGGCGTGAACGCTCTCATACGGCCAGCGCAGACCATAGTCCGTGGCCAGACCGGCACCGGTGACCCAGTTGGTCTGTCGGGGCCGGCAGGCGAAGGGGCGCCAGGGGCGACAGCATTCGCGGCGGAAACGGGCGCAGTAGTCGGCCCACCGCTCCCGTTTGCCGTTGGTGATCGGCCGCCACACGATCATGGCACCGTGGCGGAATTGCTTCACGCGGCCCATCTCGCGCCGCCACTGTTCGTCGAACCGGTAGACCCACTGGCCGGTCTGGACGCGGAGCGTACCCGATTCCAGGGCTTCGACGATGGTGTCAGTTGCCTCGAAGGCAGGGAGGTAGGCCGTCATTCCCAATCCTCCGCTTCCAGGCACATGCGGCGCAGGACTTCCATGTTGATCAGCGGGTAACGGCCGATCTTCATGGTCGGGATGTAGCCCTTGTTGATCCAGCCGCGCACCACTTCTTCGCCCACGCCCGTCAACTGCGCGAAGCGCTCCTTGCTCATCAGTGGGGTGTTCGGTTGTTCAGGCGCGGGCGTTTCCATATGCTGGCTCCTGCACTGTAATGAACTGTGGTGCACTGTCCTCAGGGACTATGTAGCCGCTGATGAGAACCATACTGCACTATAGAGCCTAATGCAAGTATTTAGAGCCTACTAAAGGCTCTTTGAGATCTCGCCTCCACGGGATTAGGCCCTATAGAGTCATGCCAACGTCTTGGAGAGACACGTGACGCGCCCCAAGTCCGAACCACACACTGTCGCCGAACCAACTTGGGACACGGAGAGGTTCAGTCAGCGATTGCGGCAGGCTCTAGGTAACCAGTCGGTATACTCCATAGAGCAACAAACCGGCATAGCGCAGAGCTTGGTCCGGAAATATTTGAACGCGCGCTCTATCCCTGGTGCAGATAAGCTCGTCGCCTTAGCTCAGGTCACAGGCGTTTCGCTGACGTGGCTAGCTACCGGTGAAGGCTCCCAGGAGGTCACCCCCTCGCCGGCATCACAAGCGAACACCGAGATCGTCGACGAGTACGCTCTGATACCCCGCTATGACGTTCATGTCAGCGCAGGCCACGGGGCCGTGGTCGAGCGGGAACAGGAAGTGCAACGACTTGCCTTCCGCAAGGACTGGTTACGTCGTGAAGGGTTTACCCCGGATAACCTCGTCCTGGTCACGGCCATGGGCGACTCCATGGAGCCGACGATCGGAGAAGATGACCTAATCCTCGTCGACACCAGCCGCAACGAAGTCCGCGACGACTCTATCTATGTGCTTCAGGTAGACGGCGAAACTTTCGCCAAGCGGTTACAACGCGACTGGTCAGGCGGCGTGTGGATACGCTCCGACAACCCCCAGTATCACGATCAACACGTCGGGCCTGACGACTACAAGAACTTGAAAATAGTTGGCCGCGTTGTATGGATAGGCCGCCGCGTTTAGCAGCCCTAGCAAGTAAACGCAGCCACGTTACTAGGAGACCATCCGCATGGTAAATGCCTAGCACAAACGCACCAAAACCATAGCTGCGCAGCCATTCCCGAAACAATCCACATTAAGTCTCGGGTTTAAATCGAAAACGGAGTTGCCGAAATTTTCTTTTTATTTTCGAATCTGCGGGCATTGGCAACATCCCAGCGCGCTGTACGGCGGCAGCTGCCGATCGGTCGAAAGATGAGTCACCGCTAGACTCTACGACCCGAGCACTCATGACCACGCCGCTCGGGCTGAGACGCACCTGAATAATACACGATAATCCATCACTAATGCCCGGAGGCCGAATCCACGCAGCTTGGATCCGTTGTTGCCATATTGGAATATACTGCTCCCTCGCTTCTTTCAATTTTTTCGAAATTCTACGTTGACGCTCTTCTTTCAGTCGCTTTTCACGTTCACGCCGGCGCACTTTTTCGGCCATGCTTGCCAAATCAATATCGCATTTGTCTTCCCATTCCGCCAAAATCGTGGCGCTTCCTGATAAGTCAAAAAACAAGTCCACATGAGGTCGGCCTAGCGGAACACGAATAACAAGCCTCTTATGCTTTGGAGCTTTTCTTACAAGTTTCTCTACAAGCGGAGGGTGAGCGCTGACAGTATTTATAGAGGTGAAAAGTAAATCCGCATGCTGCGGTTTTGATTTGTCAAAACGATAGATAACCTCTCGAACCAAGTCACCGGATTCGTATTTCAGCCCTTTCAGCCCAGCGAGCACTTCTTTATCGCTCTGATAGCAGCCCAGAAAAAACCTGATATCCCTATCGGCCTCATTTGTGTATGCGGTGAAAGATACCGCATCCGTAATGGGGTCTACTCGCTTAGAAAGCATCCATGCTTTATTTTCACCAACTGTTTTGATTGGCGACTCTGCTACCGCAGAACTGATAATCAGTGAGAGAACCATAAAAAGCGAAATTCCATATCGCTTCATCTTTGCCCCCTAGAAAATCGCACCGCCACCCATGTATTCGCACAACCCAGGTCAGGCGGCTGCTGTAAGTGTGAAATCGACGTTTATCGCATCATACGGAAGGAACAGACGGCCGTCTTCCGTTCGGTCGATGATGCCAGCGTCGAGCAACCTGTGCAGATCTCTGCGAGGTAACCGGACTAGCGAAGGGAACGGTCACGCGGTACGAGCAGACCGGAAGCGCACCGCGCACAGAAGTCATTGAGACCGTCTGTGCCATTTGGCCCAAGTACGCCCACTGCCTTGTGACAGGGATGACCGACCCGGCGAATGGGCACATCAGCCCAGAGATTGAGAAAGCCCGCAATAGCTCGCCAGGGGCGCCAGAAGCTTCCTAATCGCCGCGTCATTTTCTGCCACACGCTTTAACCCCCCGTGCCACCCTCAATTCTTTAGAAGCTTAACCAATGTCCGGCCGCTTTCGCTAGGGTGATAAATATCTTCCGTATACCCCTCCGCTATAACAAGCCCGCTGCCTTGCAAAGACTGTGCTATCGCATCATCGAGAAATTCTTTGAATGGCCGTCTCAATGTGGGGTCATATTGATCGATCCTCTTGTAATAGTCTTCCAGTTCGTGAAGATCGCCAATAAAGGTATTGTTGATAACGCTGGCAAGGCGCTGAAACATGTCGTAATCAATATCCCCGCGAAGGCAACCAGCATACACCTTCCCTAAAATGGAGGCTTTGTCAAAATGATCTTGTTGCTGTAACAAAAGGATCAGCCCTTCTCCCACGCGTCGCCTGTAAGAGGGATCTGATTGTAGCTTCCTAACCTCATGGCTAGGCACCTGACCACATGACTGTTTTGCTGATTCTAGAAAAAACGCCACCTTCTTCATGAAAACCTTGTTATCAATTGTGTTACCAAGGTTCCAAATTTTTGCAAGAATGCCTACGAACGGAATATCCTTTAGCACCCCACTATCCATAGCTGCATCCAGTGCAGTCTCGGTAACGGTGCTGACAAAATCCCTCCCGCTTTCCGAAAAGACAGAGTCGACAAGTGCCTGCCCCATGTTTTCGCGAGAATGGCCACCAGGTTCTTGCCCCATCACTACACCCCTTAGCCGAACGGAAATAATACTCGGCTTGCTCGGACGTATCGTCCCGAGCTTCCCACACGTTGTTAGATCGCAGGTATAGCCCATCGCTGATCTCACCATGCCCGTTTCGCCCAGGCACGTTGCAGGCGTCGGAAACCGGCCTTACAGTGATAAACATCACACTTTCAGAGTGAACAGGCAACCATCGGGCTAGGAGCTGCCCAGTGCCACATCGGTGGCTGTTGCCCTACAGACAGGGAGGTGCCATATGCGAATCCTACCGTTCGTGCTCGCTGCTGGACTGTCGCTCGCCGTTGTCCCGGCCGTCGCTGATGACCAGCGCAAACCCGATCCACTGCCCAACCTGGGCGATGCGGCCATCGAAGGGATGCGCGACGGCGCGCACATGATGGTCGACCAGCTCTTTGGCGATAAGCGCAAACGCATCATCGGCTATCGCGAGGAGTGGGTGCCCGGCAAGCCGATGGAGGAGTGCATCGGGCCGGACAAGGAGCTGAACGAGAACGTGTTGCGCTGCCGGCATGGGTACAAGCGCCGCGTGCCCATCTACGCAGACGAGTAGACGCCGGCGGGAGATTCAGCATGTTCAGCGTGTTCGTGTACGCGTTCATCGTCCTTATGTTCGCAGGGCTGATCGTCGCGGCCGTTAAGAACGCGAAGGGCAAACGGCGCGGGTTGGTGTGGCAGGTGCTAGACGCCTTGGCACAGAAGGGGAAGGACGCGGCCCGAGGGCCGCGGTTCGTGCCCAAGAAGGTGCTTACCGCGCCCGAGCAGACGTTGTATCACCGGCTCAAGGCGGCGTTGCCTTATGAGGTCCTGGCGCAAGTGGCGTTTAGCCAGTTCATCGGCGTGAAGGGCGGGAGTCGCAAGGCGAACTTCGCGAAGTTCGGCACGGCCCGGCAGAAGGTGGCGGATTTCGTGATCTGCCGGCGGGATCTGTCGATCCTGGCGGTGGTCGAGCTGGACGACCGTTCGCATACCCGCAAGCGTGACCAGGCGAAGAATGCGGTGCTCGAAGAGGCGGGCATTCCCATCATCCGGTGGCACGTGAAGGATATGCCGGATCGAGAACGGATCAGGGACGCTGTTGCCGCCTTAGTGCAACCTCAGCCTGAGGCTAGCCAGAACGTAGGGCGCGCGGAACCGGCCGTCGAGTAGGCGCGGAATTAGGCCACGTCGTCGACGACGGTCACGTTGACGTGCTTACCGGCGCGAGCGAGAACGTTCACGAGCATGTCGAGGCTGAACCGATCCAGACGGCCGCGCAGCAGGTCGTTCAGCCGCGGCTGAGTCAGGCCGAGGCGGGTAGCCGCTTCTTTCTGGGTAACGTTCAGACTCTCCACGTATTCGCGGATCTGCGTCATCAGCTCGGCGCGGAGCTTCAGGTTTTCAGTCTGCTCCGGCGTGTCGCCCAGGGCATCCCACACGCTGTTGAATCGCTGGCTGTCAGTCATCGCTCGTTCCTCCGCTGCGCCTGCAGTTGCTTGAACCGGCGCGTTGCTGTGTCGAGGTCCCGCTTGGCGGTCTTCTGTGTTTTCTTCTGGAAGGCGTGCAGGACGTGTATGGCGTCCTCAAACCGGGCGATGTAGATCACGCGGTAGGCGTTGCCTTCGTCCTTCACGCGCAGTTCCTCGACACCAGGGCCGATGCTCTTCATCGGCTTGAAGTCGTCCGGCTGCATGCCGCGTTGCAGTCGGTCAAGCTGGTACCCGACGGCGGTCTTGGCCCCTTCCGCCAAGCCCCGGATGACGTCCAGACTGTCGCCCCAGAACTCGATTTCCTTCATCTTTGCAAGATTATATCAGAACTTATATAAGACACCAGTAACCGGCAACGAGTGTCTACCCAGTGGCTACGCCTCTCTGCGTAAGAGTGCTGCACTGTGCGCCACGAACGCCGTAAGTTATTGAACAGTCAAGAAGAGTGCACAAGAGTGCACCGGAATGACGTTCTCATAATCCCTTGGTCGCTGGTTCGAATCCAGCCGGGCCCACCAGTCCAATCGATAACTTGCGAATGCGCCCCACACCCGATATCGCGGCGAGTGTTCACTGCAACGGGGGGTTCCGCGCCTCGAACTGGCTGAGTCGCGTCCGTATACCGCGTCGCCATGTGTAAAGCCACCCGCCTCAAAGCGAACCGACCGCCTCGCCGCTGCCCCTGACCGCGGAGAACGCCGAGCTGCGCGCATGTGGTTTCGCTCACGCGGCAGCTCAAGTGGTTCAATCAGCTAGGTCTTCGGCTCCACTACGACGCTGCGGGCGGCTCACTACCCGTTGTCGCGGGCTCTCCCAGCTCCTCGTCGGGAGCAAGGATGCTCTGACGCTGGAACAGGTCGACATAGGGTTGGTAGCGATAGCGCCGGTTGCGCTTCCGGCCCGTTATTTCTCTCAGAATGCCCCAGGCTTCCAGATGTTCCACTGTTCGTTGGGCGGTTACATACGACGTGTTCAATGCCCCTTCGACGGTACGGATCGACACGATGGGGCGCTCGAATAGGATGTCGAGCAGCTGTTGAGCCATCGCATTGTCGCGAAGAGCTTCACGGTGTTGTTCGCGGAGTGCGAGGATTTCGCGGGATGTGGTCGTGGCCGCTTGACTGACTTCGACCACACCGCGCAGAAAGAACTTGATCCAGCCTTCCCAATCGCCATCGTGGCGAACGGCCATGAGGCGGTCGTAGTACTGAGCGCGGTGCGCCTTGAAATAGTAGCTGAGGTAGAGCAGGGGCTTGTGCAGTATGCCTCGCTCGCAAAGCAGCAGTGTGATCAGAAGGCGCCCAACACGGCCGTTGCCATCCAGGAACGGGTGGATGGTCTCGAACTGAGCGTGCGCAACGGCGCAATGTATGAGGTCCGGCAGGGTAGCACGGTCGTGAAGGAACTCTTCGAGATTCCCCAAGGCCTCGTGCATAGCGTCTGGCGGCGGCGGTACGAATTCCGCGTCGTTGAGCGTTACACCGGCCGGGCCGATCCAGTTCTGACTCTGCCGGAACTCGCCGGGGCGCCGTTCGGCGCCGCGGACATCGGTCAATAGCTTTTCGTGGATCTCGCGCAGAAGCCGGAGCGACAGCGGGAACGTATCGAGACGTGACAGGCCGTGGTTCATGGCCGCGACATAGTTGACGACTTCCTCAACGTCCTGCGGCTGGTCCTCGATGGCGGGCTCGGCCTCGTAACCCAACACGTCCTCGAGGGTGCTCTGGGTGCCTTCGATCTGGGAGCTCAGGACGGCCTCGTGGCGAACGTACATGGCGACGAACAGCTCCGGGTTCGGTAAGACGGAGGTGACACCGTCCAGTCGCCCCAGGGTTCGGTCGGCCTGTGAGAGAAGACGATCCAGCTCGTCGTCGCGCGCTACAGGCGGTTCGGGTGGCAAGGGAGCGGGGATGAAGGCCCGGTAGCTGCCCGGTTGCCTGATGTACCGTCCGGTTCGCGTACTCATGGGTTAGTTCACTTGGGTTGAATAGGCGGTCCGAGCATGACCCGTTATTTTACTAAACTCGCCATTTGTAAAATAGTGACTCGCTTGCGCCTGTCGTGTTTTGCGTCGGTTTAACAACGTGGCCCACTGGCCGGGTGCGGTCGTGCGTGTCGATCGGGAGCAAGGAGTCTGCTGTGGCGATCATGAAGGTTGAGAACGGTAGGTAGGTTGACTTCCGCCCGGCACGACGTAAGTCCCGCCGTATCCGCACCCCGTTTCGAACTCGGCTTCCGCTGCCGAGTGAAAGGCGACGGTCATTCTTCGAAGCGCTTCCAGATCCGTTCGAACACCTCATCACCAGGAACGGCTTCAACTTCGCCCGAGCGCAGCTGCTTCAAGCGCGCCTGAGCAGTCGCCGCCCACTTGCGGTCAGTATCCGCTTCGGGCGGATTCAAGCTCCGCAGCAGCGAATCGACTACAAGGGCACGTTCTTCCACCGGAAGCGCGTTTACCTCGTCGATTAGGTCCTTCACGCCCATCTCGCTGCCTCAAGCGGTATCTGTCGCTCTGCACTATGACATCCTGCCTCCCGGCCAGACACTCCAGCGCAAGCGGGGCCGGTGACTATAGCTGCCGCTGCCGGGGCACCGGTGCCTGCGGTCTCGCTGTCTATCCGGTGACTACGCCACATCACCCTTCCCAGCGAGCCTTGTTTCCGGGCCGAGTGTCTACATGTCTACGGGACCACCCGGCTCAGTGCAGGGCAGCCCGCGGGTGATCCGGGGCGACGTGGGCATGGCGCATGCTCAGGCGTATGTCGGTGTCGCTGCTTGTCTTGGATCGGGCATCATGTGTGCCCGGCTTCTGATAATCGCAAGGACAACGGAGAATCGGATGGACAACGTCGGCATCCTACTCGACTTCGACGGCACTTTGGTGGACTCGGAGAGCGCGCACCTGCGCGTCTGGAACGAGGTGCTCGCCGAGTTCGGTGTGGCCATCGAGCCCGCCCAGTACAAGGCGGATCACACTGGTGTACCTGCGCCGCAGTCGGCCCGGCATCTCGTGGATACCCACGGGCTCCCCGTTACCCCGGATGAGCTCACCGACCGCAAGAGCGCCCTCACGCAGCGCTTCCTGCGGGAGAACCGTACCCCCTTGCGCCCGGATGTACTGGAGACACTGGAGTGGTTCCGGGAGCGATCCGTTCCCATGGCGCTCGTCACCGGCAGCCCCCGCGAAGAAATAGCGCACACCATGCGTCACTGGGGATTGGAGCCGTTCTTTGCGTCTATCACCACACGGGACGACGTCCGCCACAGCAAGCCCCATCCGGAGAGCTACCGCCGCGCGCTCGCCACCCTGGATCTGGCCCCTGAGTTCGCCGTGGCATTCGAGGATACCAGCACGGGTGTGGAGTCCGCCGTCGCCGCCGGTGTGGCTTGCGTGGCCATCCCCAACGAGTATTCCGACGGGCAGGATTTCTCAGCGGCGACCCATGTCGCCCCGAGCCTCCACGAGGCTCGCGTCTGGACGGAAGCGAAGTTCGGTCTATAGCCAGCGGCGCACTGACCCAAGCACGCAATAGGCGCAGCCCGCGAAAGCCGGGTGTCCGGTGGTTCAGGCGCGGACGTTTCCTTGTGCTGGTCCTTGAACCGGCACGTAGCCGTATCGAGATCCCAGTGCGTGTCGGAGCTCGTTCTCAAGGTGGCTATGGAGACGGTCGAACGGCTTTTTTACGTCTGGGATGCGCTGAAGGCACAACTCCCATTGAGCCATGCCGCAGTCTCGACCATCGACAAGCATGCGCGCGCCATCCTTCTCGTCAGGGAAGCCATATTCCGGCGAACGTAACCGCGAAGTCCACTGTTCGTAATCCGTTGTGGCTCTGTAACCAGCACCGGCAGTCACGATAGACCAGAATAAGCAATCAACACCTCATGGCCTGACACATATCCACTGAGTGGTATCATCTGCGTATACGCAAAGGGCGGACGGGAAGCCGCCCCCAAAGGGGCAAGCACGCCATGGCAGAGCTCATTGGACACGGCATCTACAGCATCCCCGAAGCGGCGCGCCTCGCAGGCATCGCGCCGACCAAGGTCCGTCGCTGGGTTTTCGGCTTCACCGCGAAGCAACAGAACGGCTCGCGTGCCCACTATGCAGGCCTGTGGGATCCGGAATACCGAGACGAAGACGAGCACGCGCTCAGTTTCCGGGACCTGTTGGAAGTCCGCTTCGTACATGCGTTCCGCAAGCATGGTGTCAGCCTCCAGGCAATTCGGCAGGCGGCTTCCCACGCCCGTGAGCTACTTGACACCAAGTATCCGTTCACGTGTCGGCAGTTCCGCACCGATGGGCGTTCGGTATTTGCCGCCGTGGCTCCAGAAGTCTCCGATTATGAGGACCGAGAACGTCTGCTGGACCTGGCGAAACGCCAATACGTTTTCCGGGAAGTGATCTCGCCCTCGCTCTACGCCGGTATCGAATACGACCAAACGGGAGACGCGGAACGCTGGTATCCGCTACCCGAGACTCGCGCCATCGTGCTCGACCCGCAGCGAGCTTTCGGCAAGCCGATACTCGACGACTATCGTGTGCCGACAGAAGCGCTCGCCGCCGCGGTTAAGGTTGAAGGTGATACCACGATCGTGGCGCGACTCTACGAAATCCCCGAGGATCAGGTCAGGATGGCCGTAAAATTCGAGCAAGGGATGGCTCAACGTGCGAGTGCTCATTGACGAGAACCTGCCCGCAGCTCTCGCCCGCGCGCTTAACGAACTGAGCCTGCATCGCGAGCAGGTTCCGGTCACCCATCTCACGCAGCGGTTCGATCGCGGCACTGTCGACGTTGACTGGATACATACTCTCGGTGAGGAGGGCGATTGGGTCATCGTCTCGCAGGACCGCTTTCGCAAGAGCAAACTGGAGAAGGAAGCGTTGCAACGGTCCGGCATCGCGGCGTTCGTCCTCGAGCGTGCCTGGACGAACCACGCGTTCTGGGAGAAAGCTCAAAACCTGGTTCGCTGGTGGCCCGTAATCCTGCAGCGGGCGCGATCCTGCTCTGGTAGCACTGTCCACCTTGTGCCTTGGCGAATTAGCGGCAACGGCACATTCAAGGCCATTTGATCGAATATCGCAATGGCTCGCCAGCATCGAGTCTGTCACTGACACAACTGCCAATCTTTGTCAGCGCGACTACCAAGAATGCCAACAGCCCCGTTGTCTGGGCCGCTTCTACGTTGTTGATCCAATTTCGAAGGGATTACGACACGTTAGCCGCGCCCGGTGAGCTCTTACGGCCTTGCTCAACCTCCGGGCTCACTTGCCCGTTGGCGGGGTCGGTCTCCCCCGTCATCAACCAGGTGGTGAACTGAGGGAACAGGGCGAGAATAGCCGCTCCCTCTGAGAGGCGGGGCTCCACCTTGCCGTTCTTGACGTCTGACCAGCGGTTCGCGCCGATGCCTGTGGTGGCGGCGAGGCGGCTGTATGTCCAGCCCTGGGACTGGGCATACTCGATGAGCGATGTCATGCGCTCACGGGTTGACACGGAGTTATTCCCCGGCTTAGTGTTCAAGCCACGGTTACGGAATTATTCCGTGGCTAGTATGTGTGACGTAATGTGCAGGATTGAGGATATGGAAGACCTCCAAGCCCGGCAAGCTATCGTCTGGCCGCTGGTTACGAAGGAGCGCTTCGCGGAGATCACCGGGCTTTCCTTCGACCAGGTTCGCGGCATGATCAATCGCCGCCAGCTCCCCACCCGCAAGGTCGGCCGGCATCGTCTGGTGAACCTGGCTCGCGTCACCCGGGAATGCCTGGAGGGGGAGGCATGGGAATGACCGACGAGCATTCGCCAGCGGTCAAGCGCCTCTGTGCCGCCGTTGCCAATGCACCCTGCGAGCTCGATACGGCCTGGGAGGCGGTTTTTCAGGCTCTGCTCCACGATGATGCGGTTACGGTGGAAGCACTGGAGCGTTGCGCGTCGCGTCTGGAATGGAGTGCGGTTGGTACCGGGCGTTCAAATGGCCGTTCCAAGGCAAAGCAAGCGGGATTGCGTGTTTCGGGGACCGGGCGGAAGGAATGATCGACCACAGTGGCCCGATGCCGGTGGCGTGAATGACGCCTTCGCTGCCCTGGCCTCGACCACCTTTTGTCACGGCCGGTGGCTGTCACTCGTTACGCCGAATCGGGCCGGCACGGTACAGGAAACACGCATACGCTCGGGCTGCAGTGTATCCGGGCCCAAAGGAGCCTGCCCTGTAGTCGACTTGGCAGAACGAATCGTTCAGGCGGCCGGATCGAATACGCGAACTGACGCCTACTGGCCCGCTGCGCCCTCGCCGCCCGTTGCAGGCATCGGCGATCGGCCGGCGTGCCGTGGAAACGACGCATTCCACAAGCGCGCGGCACTACCCTTGAACCGCAACATGGGCCGTTCGATCCCGTACCACGAGGCAGCCGCGACCGGGGTTACGGACAGCAACGATACGAGGCAGGTCAGCCACGGACCGGGATTATCCAGTTGATGGATCACGGTCTGCTGGACCGGGAAAGCGTACACGTACGTCCCGTAAGAGAAATCCCCGACCCGGTCCATGTTCGGTAGCCGCAGGGACGGGTGGAATGAAACGAGAAGGAATGCGTAGGCCAGCGCACCGGCCCCCAGCAACGGATACGCCGGGCTTTTGAAGGCTGCCCACGCCGCGAACAGGAACAACGCCAATGCTATTGGGCTCAGCCGCACCGCGCTCGCGTTGACATAGACGAAGGCGCCCAGCAGGAAGAAGATGCCGAGGCGCTCGAACTTGACGCCAGTCAAATCGGGAATGCCAATATCCAGTCCGTAAGCGCAAAGCGTCGCGACGAAGAGCACGTTAAACAGCCAGCGGCGCCGGAGTATCGTCAACACGCCCAGCGTCGCCGCGCAGAGATACATCCACACCTCATAGGGCAACGTCCACAGGCTGCCATTGATCCCCTTGAACGGCAGATCGGCGAACAACCCCGGAAGCCAGAAATCGATACCGGCTACGAGCGTGGTGTTGTGAATCAGATAGCTTTGCGTCGACTGGTGGCCCAGATAATGGCCGGCGGGCAGGCTTGTTAGCACAAGGCCGACGCCGAGAACGCAGATCCCCACGCACACGATCAGCGCCGGATAAAGTCGCAATACGCGCGCTTCCAAAAAGTCCAGAAGATTGCCCCGTTGCAGGTAGCTGCGGGTAATGAGCAGGCCGCTCAGGAAAAAGAACAGGGACACCGCTATACCGGGCACGCCGAGATGCCAGGGGAGAATCGAGCGCGTGAGCTCGGAGACCGGATCGTGGTGGCCCCTGCCCAGCGCCAATGGCCAGCTATGGCCGATGAGCACCAGAATAGGCGGCAACGAGGCGCAGGAGTGTCAGGTTGTTCTGCCGCTCGGAAAGGCATGCGGAAAGCGAAGGCCCCACGAGAAGCGGCTTCCAAAAGGGGACGCGTCTTGCTGAGACACGGTTGCTGGAGGGTGCCATGCAGCATCCCTTCCCGATGGCTGAATCGATCTTCACAGGTGGAAGGCGTCCGCAGAATACGTGCCTCGCGAAGGTGCCGCCTCCCTGCGAAACAACGCGCGGAACCTACCAGTACCCGACAGAATGCGCAAAGCCACGCCCGCCTGTCCGCCCCGGGAATCCTCCAGTGTGGCGCTAGGTTGAACATCGCAGCGCAAAGGTGGCGGTCAGCGCGACTCGCCGGCGCCACGTTGCGCGGCATGAACACCGTCAGACGTCATGGGTGTGACGAACGCCCGGTGTTAGTTGATGCGTTAGGTTAGGGTGGATTCGACACAAGGAACACGACTACCCGCGAACAGGGAGGTGCGCAAATGCTGCACTTGATTCGTAGCCCGAAGAAGCAGGGCATTGTCATCGAGCTGAACGGGCAACCCATCCACCTCTGGTTCGACGCAGGCCCGGTGCGCGGTGGAAAGCAGGTAAAAGTGTCCGTCGAAGCCCCCCGGGAAATTCCAGTCGTGCGCGAGGAGCTGCTGGAACGGGGCCGCGACGACTCCGACGAATAGCCCCCCACGTGGCCCTGGTATCGCTTCCCCGGCCGACGCGGCCCGGGGAAGCATGTCAGCGTGCGCAGGGCGCAACGCCCCAAGACACCCTGAGACCGTCATCACAATTCGCTCGCTGACGGGCAGCACACGCCCGAGCGTCCTTCCCTGAGTCACGAAGACGTCACAGCCGCTTCAAAAACCTCGAGCAGGCTTCGCGCTCCTTCTCCAACCCGGGAGTGTTTGCGATGAAACCTGGCCTATCGAGCCTGCCGGTTCCGGCTTGGCGCAGCGTCCTGTCGAGCTTGTTGGTGACGTTCGCACTCGCTGCCTGTGGCGGCGGGGGTGACAGCGATTCCGAAGACACCGGCTCCCGACCCGACACAGGCCGCCCGGACGCGACGCAGGCATTCACCCTCGCGGTAATGCCGGCAAGGACGGCTTTCTGCCCACGTACACGGTGGAGGCGATCATTCGGCTGCCGCGGAACTGGACGCCGGCGGAGCATTCCTGGTCGGCGATTCTCAACCACCAGCCGAGCATCAGCACGGTCTGCGAGTACCATGCGCTCGACTGCCGCGGTGGCGACCCGTCACTGGGGCTCAACGTCTCCTCGCTCAAGGAGTTCCAGTGGATTTCCACGTCGCAGAACGGCAGCGGGCCGAGCAACTGGTCCTGGGAAGTGAGCAGCGGCTACTGGTATCACATTGCCCAGGTGAACGACGGCGAGTTCGTGACCATGTACGTGGACGGCTCCCGCACCATGCGCACGGCCACCGAGCCGCAGCACGGCCTGCTCGCTATCCCCGGCGAGCCCTGGAACATCGGCATGAGCAGCTGGATGGGCGCCCTCGACAGCCCCTTCGCCGGCGAAATCGCCGAGATACGGATCAACGGGCGGGCACTCCCCCGGGACGAGTGGCTATACGACCAGCGTTGAACGATGCGCGGCGCCTGTCGTTCCCGCCTTAAGAACCGGCAGCGGCGCGCTGACCGGTCACGATGCCGGCTTGATGGCGACGACCATCAAGCCGGCACGGTATCCGCCGAATCCCCGATCTCGCCCGAATGCCGCGGAATCTGCCCGGTAAAGGGAATACGCCGCCGGTCAGACCACCGTTTCGCTCACTCGCCCCAAGACCTTGTCGGCCGACAAACACAGTAGGGAATCCTGCATCGCGACAGGCTCCCACTCGCGCCGATAACAGCAGAAGGGGCTTTCGAATGAAACTGACCAACCTCACCGTCAAGACCAAGCTCTGGGTGCTCGCCGCTACGCCGCTGGTGGTACTCGTTGCCGTGGCGCTGTGGGGGATGAAAGTCATGGAAGAGATTCAGAACGATGCACGAACCATGTACGTGGATCGCGTCGTTCCCCTCGAGGATCTCAAGGGCATCGCCGACGACTACGCCGTACTAATCCCGGAAGCCGTCAACAAGGCCAACGCCGGCCTCATATCGGCCGAAGAAGCACTATCCCACATCCGCGAGGCGCGTGAGCGCACGGACGAGCTCTGGCAACAATTCAATGAAACGGAATTCACCGCACGGGAAGCGACGCTCGCCCGGGAAGCCCGCACGCTGTTCGACCGGGCAGATCGGGAAATCGATCGCCTGGAGGACCACCTCGCCGGACTGAGCGGCACCGTCGCCGGCGAGCTCGACGAATTCGATGGACCGCTGTATACCCACATCGACCCCATCACCGCGAAGCTCAACGAGCTCATCCACCTTCAGCTGGAGGTCGCCGAAGCGCTTTATGAACACGCCCACGCTGGCTACGTCCGCTCGCTGACGCTGTTCAGTGGCATTACCGTGGTGTCGATCGTCATCGTGGGGCTGCTCGCGTGGTTCATCGGCACGAGTATCCGGACGCCGCTGGAACGGTTGCGCGCCACTATGGAGCGAAGCACGCGGGACTCGGACCTCACGGTATCAGTCGACGTGCAAGGCCACGACGAGATCGCCGAGGCCGGCAGGGCTTTCAACGCCATGATCGAGCGTTTTCGCGGCCTCCTTAGCGAGGTGCTCACCATTACGTCGAGCCTCGCTTCCTCGGCGGAGGAGCTCTCGGCCGTGAGTGACCAGAGCCGCTCGAACGTCGAACGACAAAACAACGAGGTCCAGCAGATATCGACCGCCGTCGAGGAAATGAGCGCCACGATTCGGGAAGTCGCCCGTAATACCTCCGAGACGGCGGATACCGCGGGAACGGCAAACGAGAATGTCGCCGCGAGCAGCCGCGTGGTCGGCAACGCCCGCGATTCGGTGGACACCCTCGCCCGCAGCGTCGGCGAAGCCGCCGAGGAGGCTCGCCAGCTCCTCAAGGACGGTGAGCGTATCAGCCAGGTTCTGGATGTGATCACCGGCGTCGCGGAGAAAACCAACCTCCTCGCCTTGAACGCCGCCATCGAGGCCGCCCGCGCCGGCGAGCACGGCCGCGGCTTTTCGGTGGTGGCGGAGGAGGTGCGCAATCTGGCATCGCAGACGCAACAGTCCACTGGCGAGATCCAGGCCACCATCGAACAGCTCCAGACGCGTGTCAGCACGGTGGTTCAGGCCGTGGAAGCCGGGCAGACCCACGCTTCCGAAAGCGTCGAGGGCAGTCAGGAAGCCGTCCAGGCCCTCGCGGACATCGCCCGCGCCGTCGAGCGTATCAGCGAGATGGCCTCGAGCATCGCCAGCGCGACGGAAGAGCAGGGCACAGCCTCCGAGCAGATCGCCCAGAGCGTCTCTCAGGTAAGCGAACTGGCCGAGCAGAGCGCCGAGGGGACGGCCCAGACCAACAAGGCCGGGAACGAGCTCGCGGCCACCGCCGGCCGGCTCCGCGAAATGGTCGAGCAATTCCGCACCTGATACGGCGAGATCCGGTGCCCGGGAGACTCCCCGGGCGCCGGATCCGATTCCCGCCATTCAGCCTCACCGTCCCTGCCAGACCCGATACGTCGCCCGGCGACGACGATCGACGCGCGGCCCGTATCGCCGTGCCGCATGAACGAGCGCTGACAAGACACCTAAAAACGCCATAAAAACAAATCGTTACAAAGTAACGGCGCAAGCACCCCCAAGCGGTGGCACAAAGTCTGCACTACTGCCCAATAGTCCACCAACGGACACCGTCGCGTGCGCTACCGAGCAATCACGCGCAACATCAACACGGCAAACGCGGAACTGCCAGGGAGGCACCAGCCTTGCGTCATCTCCCGACTATCGTCTTCGTCATCTCGCTGATGTTTCTGGCATTCGTCGGCGGCGCGGTAATGACCGTGTCCGAGACTTACCCGGCGCCGCTGATACGCGACGCCTACCGCGGCGGGATGGCGCTTTACGACAAGCTCACGCGCTATACTGACCCTTACACCACTGACCTGTGGTCGAAGCAGCGCACCGAAGATCGTGGCGTGACCCGCCATCTGCCCGACAAGGCCCGGGCCGGACTCACGCTCTACACCTCGGGACACGCGGCGAAGGCCACGCTCGTGGACATGAATGGCGAGCCCGTCCACGAGTGGGAGCGGCCGTTCAGCAGCATCTGGGATGCGAGCGCCGCCACTGACGATCCCGTATCCGATCATCAGATTTATTTCCGCAAGGCCCACGTATTCCCCAACGGCGACCTGCTCGCGCTCTACGAAGGCGTCGGCGACACCCCTTACGGCTACGGCATGGCACGCCTGGACGTTGACTCCAGCCTCCTCTGGAAGAATCTGGACAACCTCCACCACGATTTCGATGTCGCCGATGACGGACACATCGCCGCGCTTGCCCATGGCGTGCGCACTACCGGGCTCAAGGGCGCGGACCAGTTCGAGCCGCCGTTTCTGGAGGATTCGCTGGTGATTCTCTCGCCCAAAGGCAAGACGCTCACGAAGTTCTCGCTGCTGGAGGCGATCAACGACTCGGACTACCGGCGCTATCTCTGGCGCGTGCCCTATTACAGCCTGGCCGACCCGTTGCACGCCAATGGCGTGGACTACCTGGACCGTGACGACGCCGAGCGCCTGGCTCGCAAGATCCCCGAGGCAGCGCCCGGGCAGGTGCTCGTCTCCTTCCGGGAGCTGGCCGGCGGCAGCGTGGCCCTGGTGGACGTCGAGGCGGAAACGGTGGTCTGGGCAAGCCGGGGGCCGTGGCTCGCCCAGCATGACCCGGACATTCTGCCCAACGGCAACCTGCTGGTCTTCGACAACCGCGGGCATTTCGGGGCCGGCGGCAAGTCGCGCATCGTCGAGGTCGACCCCGCCACCGGCGCCATTGAATGGGTCTACGCCGGCGACGAGAACGCGCCGCTGGAGAGTCTCATTCGCGCGGCCGTCGAACGTCAGTCCAACGGCAACACACTGATCACGGAATCCAGCGGCGGACGCCTGCTCGAGGTCACTACTGCCGGCGAGATCGTCTGGGAATACGTCAACCCGATCCGCGGCGGCGAAGCGAATGCCCGCATCCCTGTCATCAGCTACGGCCAGCGCATCCCGCCGGACCGCCTGTCGGCACCCTTCCGGGCCCGTATCGCCCCGACCACCACAGCCAGAGAGGAGCACACGCCATGAAGTGCAAGTACGCTACGCCGATCCTCATTGCGCTGACGCTCGGCGCCAGCGAAGCGGCCCTCGCCTACGTCGGCCCCGGCGCCGGCCTCAGCCTGCTGGGCGCGCTTTGGGGCCTCCTGCTCGCGATCGGTGCCGCTCTCGGGTTCGTGATCCTCTGGCCGATTCGCCGTGCACGCCGGCGCGCAAAGGCCCGCCGCGATGCCCAGACGATGGCTGACACCGCGGACAATGAGCCCGGCCAACCCGGCGGGGACGAATCCCCCTCGCAGCGCAGCCTGTAGGCGGCGTTCATGGGTTTGTTCGACGTGCCGGCGCCGGTGTTCGCCTGGCTCGACACCCAGGCGGCGACGATCCTGTCCGCGCCGTTTCGGCTGGTGATCTGGGGCGCGATCGGCGGGCTGGTCTCCATGGGCCTCTACCGCCTGCTCTCCTCGCAACGACGCATCGCCGAGGGCAAACGGGCCCTCGCCGACGCCCGGCAGCGCCTGGATGGCTTCGACGGCGAATTCGCCGACGCGATGCCGCTGATCAAGCACCTACTCGGCACCGCGTTCGCTCAGGTGGGCCGGGTCTCGGCACCCGCCATCGCAGCCTCGCTGCCTCTGCTCGCGCTGATCGCCTGGCTCACCACGGCCTACGGTTACGCCTATCCCACACCGGGTGTGACCCCGACCATCCATCTTGCCCCGCAACAGCTTCAAGCCGAGTGGGTAGAGCCCGAATCCTCACAGCAGGCGCCCCGCGTGGTCGTGAACGACACGCAGCGCGGGACGGTGGCCGAGGTAATACTCCCCGAGCCGGTGCCGGTGGTCCACAAGCGGCGCTGGTGGAACACCCTGTTCGGCAACCCGGCAGGCTATATCGACGACGACGCTGCGGTGGAACGCATACACATCGAATTACCGGCGCGGGAGTACCTGACGGTCGGTCCGGACTGGCTGCACGGGTGGGAGCTGCCCTTCTTCCTGTCGCTGCTCGTCGCATCGGTGGCGCTGAAGGTGATCGCGCGCATCGAATAGACACTGCGGAGGATCCGACAATGACAGACACCGCCAATGACGATCCCTTCCGCGTCGATCCGTGGAACCATTACCTCGGCGGCCTCGTCGCCCGCCACCCGGGGCTCTGGCGGAGGCTCGGCAACCTGGAAACCCGGCTGCTCGGTGACGCACTCGCCGACGTACGGGTAGAGGCGCCCATCTACGTGGCGGGGCTGGCGCGTTCGGGCTCCACGCTGTTGCTCGAGGTGCTGAGCTGGCATCAGGCCGTGGCCACGCACCGCTATCGCGACTACCCGCTGCTGCACACGCCCTACCTCTGGAACCGGTTCCTGGATCTCACGCCGCGGGCGGAAGCCCAACCGGCGGAGCGCACACACAAGGACGGCATCATGGTGACCCCGGAGAGCCCCGAGGCCTTCGAGGAAGTGCTATGGATGGCGTTCTTTCGGCAACTGCACAGCCCGAACGCCAGTGCGGTGCTCGACGCGCACACCACCCACCCGGCATTCGAAGCGTTCTACCGGGATCACATCCGCAAACTGCTGAGCGTGCGCGGCGCGGATCGTTACGTCTCCAAGGGCAACTACAACATCACGCGGCTGGAGTACCTGCTCAAATGCTTTCCCGACGCGCGCTTCATCATCCCCGTACGTGATCCGGTCTGGCACATCGCCTCGCTGATGAAACAACAGCGTCTTTTCCACGAGGGGCAGCTACGTCAGCCCCGCGCCGTCACCCACCTGCAGCGGGTCGGCCATTTCGAGTTCGGCCTGGACCGGCGCCCGATCAACGTCGGCGACGACAGCGAGGCCCGGGAGATCGCCGCCCTCTGGCAACGCGGTCACGAGGTGGAAGGCTGGGCGCACTACTGGCGCGTCCTGCATACCTACCTGGCCGACCGCCTCGACGCCAATCCGGCACTGCGGGCCGCGGCACGGGTCGTGCACTACGAGCCACTGTGCGCGCAGCCCCAGGAGACGCTCACATCACTGCTCGAGCACTGCGCTCTGGACGCGTCGCCGGACCTCCTGGAGCGCGCCCGTGACCACATCCATCATCCCAGTTACTACCAGCCCCACTTCTCGGAGCACGAGCTCGCGACCATCGAGCACTGGACACGGCAGACCGCCGAACGGCTGGGCATTGCCCCGGCAGCGAGGCAACGTATGACCGCTGGCGAGCGCTAGTGCCCCGGAACGCAAGTGCGGGCGCACGAAGCACCCGCACGGCGATTCACTCGATGACACCGCAGGCGACGCGTGGCCCGCCGCCACCGAGCTTGTTGGGCTGATCCGCATAGTTGTCGCCGTTGCCGTGGACCATCACGGCGTGACCGGCCAGGGCGCCGACCTCCAGACGCGGCGCCAGAAGCGGCATCGCGGCATTGCCCATGGAATCGACCGTCAGCGCAGGCAGGTCGCCGAGATGACCGCTCGCGCTGTAGGGCCCGCGGTGCCGGCCGGTATCGTCCGGATCGAAGTGCCCGCCGGCCGCGGCGGCGGCGGTCATGTCACCGTCCTTCACGGCAGGCTGGCAGCTCGGCTTCCGGTGCACGTGGAAGCCGTGCACCCCGGGCTCCAGACCTTTCAGGTCGGGTTCGATCAACATCCCGTACTCGGAGTTGCTGAACGTCACCGTGCCAATGGCGTCGCCGACGCCGTCAGCGCTCACCCGGTGCATCGTGACTTCGGTGGCCGCCATGGCGGCTGGCGTGGCCGTTACGAGGGCGAGAATCAATAGACGTTTCATCGTGCCTCCTGCATCCGATGACGTCACCCCCTCTCGTGCTCCATGCAACGCTAACAGTTGTGAGTGCCGAGGTACTAACCTTTCGTATTGCCATGCCTCAGCGTTGGTCAGCGCGCTTGTGGCAGAGCGCGAGGCGCACGGTATAGCAAGGTCTACATGAACGACGGGCAACGCTGCCCACAGGCGCGCTGACGAGCGCCCAAAGGGAGCCGTCGTGCGGCTCTGAGGCATGGCAATACTTGTCGACGGGTTAGTGAAACCCGTGCGGCAATGCGACCTCGAGAGCAGCGCGAGCCTGGTTTCGCTGGTCACCGTGGCGGTCCGTGCGATGCCCGTAACGGCCGTTTACGGTGACCGTGAACGGCGGCAGATTCGCCGGCGGCCACCGCACCCGCCAACGCAGCCGCCCTTCCAG
The DNA here is from genome assembly GCF_051195215.1 of Arhodomonas sp. AD133. Classification (NCBI taxonomy): domain Bacteria; kingdom Pseudomonadati; phylum Pseudomonadota; class Gammaproteobacteria; order Chromatiales; family Ectothiorhodospiraceae; genus Arhodomonas; species Arhodomonas sp. AD133. Next base: position 176,374 of record NZ_JBNAZM010000003.1, read on the forward strand.
TGCAAGCTCGCGGATGTCCTCGGAATCGTCCGCCGCGAAGCGGCGGTCGGCGTCGATGCGGAACTCTGCGTCGAGCCGGCGGGGGATCAGCGTCGCAGTGCTCGCCAGTCGCGTCTCCATGACCCACGACCGCGGCGCCTCGGGCCTCGCCTGCGTCATCTTCCAGTTCACTTCGGGGTGAAACGCGACTCGCCCGCCGAGTGGCACCTTCGCGAACAATCGTGTGGTGCGCTGTATCCGCCCGGCACCCTGAACGTCGGGCGCATGGGTCACTGAATGCCGGTAATGCCCGCCCCACTGCCAGGCACCGGGGCGAAAACCGACGCCAAGGCTCGCCGACTCCCGCCGTTCGGCCAGAGTGTCGGCCTGCAGGCGGATCAGGCGGCTTTGCGTCAGCGTGACCCTGTAACGTGGACTGCGCAGGATGCCGCCGACGACAGGCAGCCATCCGAGTCCGCCGTCGGTGTAGACGAGTTCGGTGGTGATCGCCTCGCGCTCGCGGTCGCCATCGCCGGCATCGGAATCGTGTAGCGTTCGTGTACCGCCGATTCGACCCGAAAGCGCCCCCCAGTCGACGCGCGCGGCCAGCCGATCCACGCGCCGCCCCCGTGCCGGCTCGTCGTTCGCACGGGTCCAGAACGCCTCGTCGGCCCAGCGCCGCTCCGCCAGCAACTCCCAGGCGAAGGCGTTCCCCGTATCGGGCGAGCTGGCATAGCGGGCTGAAAGATCATAGGCCGCGCCGCTGTTGGATTGCGCGGCACCATATCGGTGCACTTCCACCGCCCGGCTCGCGGCATACTCGCCGTGTAGCCGCAAGCGATCGGCGAACAGGTTGTCGTGAAGCGCCACCGACCACACGTCGCCACGCTCGGTGACCGCGTCCACCGCCGGAGCGTCATCGACATAATCGAGGTAGGCGCTTTCGAGAACGGGCCCACGCATCGACCGCACGGCGGGACGAAGCTGCATGCCCCAGCCCTGGATACCCGCCGCTTCGTCGTTGACCCAGAGACCTTGGTGGGCGGCATTCGTCTCGCCCCGCTGAGTGGGAAAGCCTGTCAGTCGCGAGCGCAACGCCCGCGTGCCGGACCGTCGCACCGACATCGGCGCAAGGCTTGGCAACTGCGCCTGCACACCCCTGCTGCAGGCCCCGCTGCGCCCTGTGGCAGCAGACTCACAGCCCCCTCGTCCAGCCGTTACCCCGGTATCGGGCAGCACCATCGCGGCAACCGCCGCCTGCGCCCATGAACCACTCGCTAGCGCTACGCACACCGCGGCCGGCGCCAGAAACGCCCGTCGCATCGCTCCGCGACACCCCCGTCATCAGACATGAACAGTCCGCGTCAAACTGTCGCAGTATGCCGACACACGCGCGGACTGAAACAGCTACGGGTTCACGGGTTCGGGGAGCGCCGACGAACGGTCGATCCCGTTCGCCGGCGTGGCAACGTTCATACCGGAGAAACGGGCCGGACATTGCTGGTAAGCGCTGTGTAAGGGCCGGCTGCAACCGTCGGCCTGCGTTCGACACCACCGGCATTCACGGAGACGGAAGGGGGACACCTATGCAATACCGTGCGCTTGCCCGGATCGTAGCGACGACCTCGCTGGCCGCGCTTGCGATGGCCCCGGCCCTCGCCGGCGCCGCACAATCCGACGACATCACGATCAACCTCGAACGACCCGTCAACGGCAGCAGGGTCACGGGGATCAACGTCATTACGGGCTGGGCGGTCGCGCCCGCCGGCATCGACCGGGTCGAGCTGTTCATCGACGACGGGAGCACGCGCAACCAGGTGCTCGCCTACGGCGGATCACGCAAGGACGTCTGCCGCGGCCGTTCACCGACTCCGCCGGATTGCCCGCGCGTGGGCTTCGCCTCCACGTTCAGCTACAACCTGCTCAACGACGGCGAGCACACGTTCACCGTCCGCGCCTACGACAACGACGGCGACTTCAACGAGGATTCCGCCACGTTCACCATCAACAGCTTCGGCGAGAACTTCGTCGACGGTGACCGCCTATCCCTGCCGGCATTCCAGATCAGCAACGTCTTCAAGGCCAACGCCGGGAGCGACAATCAGCGCTACGACGTCGAGTTCGAGTGGCGCACCGCCGCCCAGCAGTTCGTGATGACGGACATCACCGAACGGCCCAACCTGGTGGCGTTCCTGCTGCCCGATGCGCCCAGCGGTCTGACCGCGAGTACCAGCGGCGGCGACGTCGAGCTCAACTGGAGCGACAGCACGACGAGTGGCGACTTCGGACAGGAAAGCTGGTTCGTCGTGGAGCGCAAATTCTCGAACTTCGCGCTGGGCATCGACACGGATTTCGAGGTCGTCGGCGTCGCGGGGCCGGATACCACGACATTCACGGATAGCACGGCGACGCTGTCGGTGGCCGTGGCACCGGGAACGTACACGTACCGCGTTCTGGCGGCAGTGCCCAGCGGCACGAGTGCCAGTGGCACCGCCACCGTCACCCAGACGCAGGACACCATCATCCTGGAAAAGTAGACGCCGACGCCGCCGTGGCCTTCGCGCCACGGCGGCGCACGCATAACCGGCTATGCGCCACCATAGCCGAGCCCGGCGACCACGCCGAGGCCGATGAACACCACCGCTGCGGCACCATGGATCGCCCGCATGGGCAAACGGTCCGCGGCGAACCGCCCCATGATCACCACGGGCACGTTCGCGGCGAGCATCCCCAACGTGGTGCCCGCGATCACCAGCCACGCGGGATCGAAGCGCGCGGCGAGCACCACCGTCGCCACCTGGGTCTTGTCACCGATCTCGACGAGGAAGAATGCGATCAGCGTAGTCACGAAAACGCCGTAGGGGTAGCGCCCTGCGGCGTCGTCCTCGCTGTCCGGCACCAGCAGCCACAGGCCCATGGCGATGAACGACAACGCCAGCCCCCACCGCAGCGCGACCTCGGGCACCAGCGCACTGAGCCACACGCCGAGCGCCCCGGCGACCGCATGATTGGCGATGGTCGCGAGTGTGATACCGGCGATGATGGGCCAGGGACGACCGTAGCGCGCGGCAAGCACGAGCGCGAGAAGCTGGGTCTTGTCGCCGATCTCGGCGAGAGCGACGGCGACGGTGGAAATCAGGATGGCTTGCACGGATGGATCCCAGGGGGCGGGCTGACGAACACCCATGACACGACACACCCGCCCGCCCCCGGTTGGGTGTCCGTGTCAAAGGTCTCGTCAGGCATCGCTGCCGCACACGCCACGGTCCATTGAGGGACCAAATCTGTTGACGTGCGCCCCGCACCGCGAAGGGTGCGGCCGACTACTCCCCTAAGACGCGACGAACTTTACCGCACTCGCGCTCCGACCTCCAGGCCTCGGGAACGTCATAACAGCGTCACGCCATTGCAATCGCGAACCGCTACAAAGAGCGCCGCACCGGTCCACGGGATGACGAACGGATACGCGCCGCCGGACCGCACGATCCGATTTTCCGAGACGAGTGGTACTGACCACCACGGGAGCCAATCCCATGCCGCGCAATTCCACCGCCACCCCGGCTGCCTCTTCGGTGATCTGTCATCGGCCCGACTGTCATTGCCCGCTCCTAAGCCCGGCACGCGTCGCCGAGCACCTCCGGCTTCATCGCGAGGCCGCTACGCTTCTCCGCGCCCGCCCGGCGCTGACCGTGGAGGATCTGCGGGCAGCCGTCGATCGGGCACCGCACTGCCACTGCCCGGCCCCGGCGGTGGAGCCACCGCTGCCGGACGCGGCCTGACCGATGCCTGCGGTAACCCTGCGCGCGCGCTTGTGGGCGGCGTTCGGCCTGCTCGTACTAGCCATCGTAGCGGTGGCGGGCACCGGATTGTGGCACCTCACCCGGCTCGACACAGCGGTGACGGCAATCACCGACGGCGCTCTGCAGCGCGCCCGCTACGCGCACCAGGTGGAGGGGGCAGTGGCGGCGCTGGAGCGAGCGGAGAAGGGGGGTCTCCTCGCACGTGCGACTCTCGATATCGCCGGCGCCAAGTCGTACTTCGAGGATGCCGTCGGGCAGTTCGAACGGCTGCAATCCCTCGTCGAACGATTGCAGGCCCTACCGGCGGACGAACGCCAGCGCCAGCGGCTCGCGGCCTTCGAGCGACATATCGCCGATTACCGGGGTGTGCACGAACGCTTGCGCGATCTCGCCGGCAAGGGGCAGGTGCAACCTGCCATGAAACTCAGCGAGGGCGAGGGCGCGCCATTGCTAGCAGCGGCGTACGCCGCCCTGGATGAATACACCGCGGCAGTTGACGATGCCTCCGCCGCGGCTCGCGAACGCGCCGCCGCCGAAGCGACCACCGCCCGCTGGTGGATCGCCGCTGTGACCGCCGCGGCAGTGCTCACGGGTGTGTTGCTCGCCTGGCTCATTGCCCGGCACCTGCGTCACGGCCTGGCTCGCATGGTCGCCGCTGCCGAGGCGGTAGCCTCTGGCGACCTGCGGGCCCGGGTGGACTGGTCACACCGGGACGAGATCGGGCGAACAGCGAGGCGACTGGAGCAGAGCTACGCCGCGTTCGCCGAGTCGGTGGACGCCATCCGCGCCACCGAGCAGACCCTGGGCGAGGCTGCCGACACCCTCACCGAGCGAAGCAACGACATGGTCACGGCACTGCGCCGCCAGGGCGAACGTGTCGGCGACGCCACCGAGGGCGCGGGGCACAATGCCGTCGCCGTTCAGGAGGTCGCCACCGCCGCCGGCGAAGCCGCGGCGACTACCGGCGAGGTGGATGAGCGCATCCGCGAGGGACGTGAGCGGGTGGACGCGGGCCTCGAGAGTGTCCGCGAAACCGAAAGGGCACTCGGGCAGACCGCCGATCGCCTCGCCGAGCTCACCGGCCACGCCGAATCCATCGACCGCGTGATGACGGTCATCGACGACCTCGCCGCGCAGACCAACCTGCTCGCCCTGAACGCTGCCATCGAGGCTTCCCGCGCCGGCGATGCCGGACGCGGTTTCGCGGTCGTCGCCGAGGAGGTGCGCGCGCTCGCCCAACGCAGTGCCACCTCCACTGAGGAGATCCGCGCCACTGTCACCACGCTGCAGCAACTCGCGGGTGACAGCCGCGCTGCCATGGACGACAGCCTCGCCTCGGTAGCGCACGCCCGCACGGAGTCGGAGCGCGTTCACGACGCCTTCCGGGGCATCCACGAAGGCGTGGCCGCGATCCGCAGGCGCACCGAGCGTATCGCCACCGCCGCCGAAGAGCAGACACGGGTCGGCGAGGAGCTGCACCGCCAGATCGACGAAATCCGAACCATCGCGGACGAGACCACGGCCAGCGGCGAAGCCTGCGAACACATCTCTCACGATCTCCGCGGACAGGCGGACCGGTTATCCACCCGCGTGCGCCGATTCCGGACCTGAGCGCGGAAAATCCGCCCCCCACCGACTGCAATGCTGGCGTACTGACGGGCGCAGAAACACGGCACTAGTTACTAATCCGATCACAGGTAATGCCACGTGTCAGAGCGCTTGTGCGATTCGGCTGCCAGGCGCGCGAGCGAAGGCGTGGCAAGGCTCACGTCGAGTGAGCGCAACGCCGCAGCCGAATCGCACAAGCGCTCCCTTCGGGCGAGGCTGTCGGGCGCTCTCGCGGCGTTGCTCGTCGCTCATGTAGCGCTTGCTACACCACGCGCCTCGCGCCTTGCGAGAACGCCCGACAGCCTCGCTGACATGTGGCATCACCTGTGATCGGATTAGTATTGGGTGGTCAGGCGTCCACCGCCTGCGAGCATGCCAGTGGCCTGGAACACGAATTCGTTGTACTTAATGCGCGTCATGGCGCCATGACGCGCCCTAGGTGGCGGTCCACGAACAGGACATTGCCAGCCTTGGCCTTGGCGTCGCGCTTGACCTTGGCAAGCCGCGCCGAGACCTCGTGGTGGTTGGCGAAGCGCCCTCCGGATACCGGCACCGCCGCCATCGACAGCGCCACCAGCGGGAAACGCCGGTGGCGGCCGTGGCGATCCACGGTATCCAGGCCGCCACGGGCATGATCGTCCGGCTCGTAGAAGTCGCCGCAACGGGCGGCGAACTCGTCGAGCATCCGGCGGCAACGCCGCTCCCAGTCGGAACCGCTGAGCACCAGCACGAAATCGTCACCGCCGACGTGCCCGGCGAACTCATCGGCACGCAGTCTCGCCTCGAGGACACGCGCCGTGGCGAGAATCACCTCGTCACCGCGCTGGTAACCATAGCGGTCGTTGTAGGGCTTGAAGTTGTCCAGGTCGGCGTAGACGACGACGAAGGCTTCACCGGCGGCGATTCGCCCGTCGACATGCTGCTCGATGCGCACGTTGCCGGGCAGGCCGGTGAGTGGGTTGGCATGCCGGGCAGTGTGAATCTGCAAATCGGTGATCCGCCGTAGCAGGTCGAAGACGCTGCCGACGCCGACGTACCTTCCCTGCGCATCGGTTACCACGAAGGCCTCGTCAGCGTCCGCGGTCTCGGTGACGCGGCGACTCAGTGCCTCCAGCGGCAGATCCGAGGGCACGGTTAGCGCACGCGTATCGACGAATTCCACTACCGGGCGCCCACCGAAGAGCGCGTGGCCGTAGTTGTGCGCCAGCCGGGAGAGCAGCGCGTCACCACGCACCAGCCCGGCGGGCCGGTTGTCCGTGGACACCAGTGGCACGCAGCGCAGATGCGATTCAGCACGAAAACGCGCCGCGACCTCGGCAGCAGTGGCGGCGGGCGAGGACGGCGTCACCGGCGCGGCGAGATCGCCGGCGATATGCCGGCCGTCACGGTCGCCCGCATGCGCCACACCCGGCAGTGCCGGCCCCGTGGTCAAGGGCCGCGGGCGGGGACGGCCGAGCAGATAGCCCTGACAGTAGCGCATACCGAGCGCCCGCAGGGCGAGGTACTCGGCATCCGTCTCGATGCCCTCGACGATGACCCGCGCGCCCATCCGCCGGGCCATGTCCAGCACCGAGCGCACCACGTCACGCTTGCCGGCGTCGGCGTCAGCGCCACTGGCGAAGTAGCGGTCGAGCTTGACGTAGTCCGGGCGCAGCTCCGACCAGTGACGCAGACCGGCATAGCCAGCGCCCAGGTCGTCCAGGGCGATCGCGAAGCCCATGGCACGGTAGTGGTCCACGGCGCGGCGGACGATGTCGTAGTCGTGGATGGGGAACTGCTCGGTGATCTCGATCACGACGCGCTCCGGCGCCACGCCGGCGCGTTCGAGCAGGCGCAGGGTCTCCCCCGATGGATGGCGCACGTCCACGACGGCATCCGGCGTGACGTTGAGGAACAGCCGGCCCGGGCAACCGCTGCGGCCGAAGGCCTCGATGATCACCGCACGACAGAGCAGGTCCAGCTCCACGAGGCGGCCGTCACGGGCCGCGGCGTCAAAGAGCTTGAGCGGGGAGTGCAACGCGCTGGCCGACGGCCCGCGTATCAACGCCTCGTGCCCCCAGAGCTCGCCGTGTCGCACGCGACGATCGGCTGAAACAGCGCTGCGACCTGCCGATTGCTGAAGATGTCGTCCAGGCCGTTCCCCCTCATCGTCGCCCCCATTGACCGCGACCGCGCAGCATAGCCGCCCGGTCGTGACAGCATCGTGACCGCACGCCGGTGCCGCTCACAGCCGATGCACCGGAGCCCCCAGAGACAGATAATCCCGGGGGCGACAGGTAAGCACGAGTACCTGATGGCGGCGCGCTGCACGGGCAAGCGCCGTCTTCATGGCATCGAAGCGCGCCTCGTCGGCGAAGGTGAGCGCGTCATCGAGCACCACCGGCACCGCTTCACCCCGCTCGGCAAGCAGATCCGCGAAGGCCAGGCGCACCAGCGTGGCAATCTGCTCGCGAGTCCCCAGACTCAACCGCTCGAACGGCTCGTCGACACCGTGGCGGCGCACGCCGGTGACCGCGAGCTCGTCATCGAAAAGCAGCTCGGCCTCGGGCATCAGCAGGCGCAGATACGGCCGCAGCCGCTCGGTGACCGGCGCAAGGAAGGTACGGCGCGCTTCGCCGGCGGCACGTTCCAGCACATCGGCGGCGAGCTTGACCGCACCGGCCTCTCGCTCGAGGCGCCGGTGCTCGTCCTCGGCAGCGGCGAGGTCGCTATCGAGCCCGACGCGCCGCTCCCCGAGCCCCTGGTGTCCCAACGCCTCGAGGCGGGCACGCAGGTCGGCGACCTGACGGGCGACGCTCGCCCGCTGCTCGCTGTGCTGCGCCGTTGCCGCACGGGCGGTTTCGAGCTGAACGTCCACCGTCTCCGGGTCGGCCTCGGCGAGCGCCGATTCCGCCTCTGCCAGGCGTTGCGCCGCGCTCTGCTCGGCCCGCCTCGCCTCGGCGAGGCGAGCGTAAAGGGTATCGTCGTCGCACTCCGCCCGCGCGCTCGCCAGCGCGCCATCGATCTGGCGTACTCGGGCCGCCTCCGCCTCACAGCGTGCTGCTTCGGCGGCGCGCGTTTCGCGCTGGGCGGCGGCACTGCGTGTGGCCCGTTCCAGGCGATCGCGGGCACGCTGCACGTCAGCCGCGGCCTGTTGCTGCGCCTGGCGTGCCTCTGCCACATCGGCGTCGGGATCGTCGACTTCATCACCGCCGACGGCCTCGGCGAGCACGGCGAGCTCCCGTTCCGCCTCCGCGATCGTGCGTTCCAGTGCGTCCAGTCCGTCGGGCGCATGAGCGGCGAGCACCCGCTCGTGGGCATCGGCGTCGGCCAGGCATCTGTCGCGACGGCGCAGGGCGGCTTCGGCGTCGGCGAGCGTGGCCACGCCATGGGGCTCGGCGATTTCCCCGAACTCGCGCTGCGCCGCCTCCAGCTCGGCACGCGCCGAAGCCAGATCGCTGCCGCCGGGGCGGATGTGAATCTCACCCACGCCCTCCAGGGACAGCCGGGCCTCACCCGTGACGCGATACTCGTCCTCGGCGACGCGGCTGACCGCGCCGGCGGTGGCGACGGGCACCGAGAGCCGGGTGTGCACGGCGGTGCCACCCGCCTCGAGCCGTGCGGCGGCCTGGGCATGACGGTCGGCGGCGGCCCGCAGGCGCTCAAGAATCCCGGCGGTGATCGTCACCGCGTCCGCGGCCTCGCGCGCCTGCCGGGCCGCCCGGGCCTCGGTTCGGGCACGATTGCCCACCTCGCGGAGCCGGGCCAGCTCGGTCGCCTGCCCGCGATGCGCCCGCCGCGCCTCGCTACGCCGAAGCCGGTCACCGGCCTCGCGCTCGGCGGTGAGCGCCTCGTCCAGTGCCTGACGGGCAGCGGTCTCTTCGGCCTCCGCGGTGACAAGTCCGGCTTCCACGTCACGTTGTCCCGCCTGACGACGCTCCAGGGTTTCACGGGCATCGGCAAGCTCGCGCGCCAGACGCTGACGTTCCCGCCACAGGCCCTCCAGACGCTCCGCCTCGGCGGCGGCGACGCGGTGCTCGCCAGCGACGCGCTCACATTCGGCGCGGCGGTCGGCGAGCTGTTGAGCCCGGGATTCCGCGGCCTGGAGGCGTGCCTGCAACTCCTCCGCCACGGCCGGATCATCGAGCTCGGCAAGCTCGCGCTGACGACGCTCGAGCTCCGCGACGTCACGCTCGAAGCCGGCGAGCATGTCGTCCACCTCGGCGAGCTCGTCGCGCAGCGCCTCCACCTTTTCACCAGCTTCACGCAGGGCCTTGCCGGGACGGCCGGTGGCGGTCCAGTGCTCGGCGCGCGCGGCCCGGAAACGCTCCAGCAGGCGCTGCCCCACGGCGCCGCCGAGCACGTTACCCACCTCGGCTTGGAGAACGGCACCGAGGGCATTCCGGGCGGTCTCGGCGGGGGAAACCGGATCGAAGGCCGTCCCCTGCGCCACCCACAGCAGGCCCCACACGCCCTGATATCGATCGTCAGTAGCACCCTTGCGCGGTCGTTGAAAGCCGAGCAGTGCCTGCAGGGCGTCCTCGGCGGCATCGTCGCTCGCCACGCCCCGGGGCCCTTCCAGCCGTGCGCCGGGACGCTGGCAGAAACGCTTCCACAGCCTGTAGCCGTTGCCGTCGGCGCGGAAATCGAGGGTCACCTCCGGTCCGACCTTGTGGCCGTAGGGTTGCAATGCCGCTGCCGCTTTGCCCGTGAGCGAATGGCGGTCGAAGAGCGCCGCGCGCAGCGCATCGAGCACCGTGGTCTTGCCCGCCTCGTTGTCTCCGGCAAGCAGGTTGAGCCCCGGTGCCAGCGGCCCGATTTCCACCGGCTGCGTGAGTGCGCGGAAATTCTCGATGCGCAGTCGCTCGATCTGCACGTCAGGGCCTGCTCACACGATCCGTGTGCGTCGAACCGGCCACATATTCGAGCGCCCCGGCGCACCACGCGAGCAGCGTAGCGGCACTACGCGGGCGAGTGCCGACACCGGAATTCGCGAAAACGGGGCCGGCCCTTCGGCTTGAACCTGACATCGGCCAACGCCTGTTCATTCGTCGCTCATCGCGATTCAATCCGCATCTCCCTCACTGCTCATCTCACCGCATGTCAGGCTCGATGGGGCGTTCGGACATTCAACGAACGCCTGTTCCCGGACACTAACCCTCACGCAGCTGCTGGTAGGCGGCATAGAGGCGCTGGATCGCGTCAGCCGCGTGGGGTTCGCCCGCCCGCTGGCGCTCGCGCAACTCGGCGAGCGCGTCCGCCACGAAGCCGCTACCTTCGAAGGCGGCGAGATCAGCGTCGGAAGCCTGGGGATGCAGCCCGGCATCGTCGACCTCCAGGTAATGAAGGCGCGCCTGCCAGCGGGCGAGGACTTCATCGAGCGCCGCACGCGCGGCGAGGTCCACGCTGCCATCGATGGTCAGCCGCAGCAGCGCTCGCGACGGATCGTCCGTCAGCGCCGAGAGGCGGGCGTCGAGGCCGTCCACGTCCGCAGCACCGCCGATGCTCATGTGCCGCTGATACCATCGATAGTGCGTGGTCTCCAGGGGCGTGACCGTGGGTGATACACCTGGTTCCGGCACATCCACCAGAAGCACGTGCCCGGGATCGCGGCTGCGGAAGCCATCGGTCTCGGGGGTACCCGCGTACCAGGTGCGCGGGGCGATCTCCAGGGTCCCGTGCCAGTCGCCGAGGGCGAGGTAATCGAGGCGGGCCCGCTCGCTGCGGTCGTCGGCGATCGGGTTGTGGGCGGCCGCCCCCTCGGGCAGGCGGTTGGTGACGCTGCCGTGGGCGAGACCGATGCGCACGGCTCCCGGCGGCGTCGACGCGGCATCGAACCATTCCGTGAGATCCTCGGGCTCGTGCCGTCGGGTCAACGGCGCCGGCAGCACGGCGAGGCGATCACCGGCGAATAGCAGCGGCTCCGGATGCAACGCGGGATGAACGTTGGCGGGCAGCACGCCGAGACGCGCCATCCGCGTCCAGACACTCTCAGCCAGGGCGGCATCGTGATTGCCCGGCAGCAACACCCACGCCCCGGTGAAACCGGCCATGGCCTCCAGCGTCCGCCGTAGTGCCGCATCCGGCAGGGTCTGGCTGTCGAAGACGTCGCCGGCGACCAGCACGACATCGACCGCATGCTCGGTGGCGAGCTCGGCGACACGGCGCACGGTGGTATAGCGCTGCTCGCGCAGCAACGCACCGGCATCGCCGCTTATACGGCCGAAGCCCTTGCCGATCTGCCAGTCCGCAGTGTGGAGTATGCGCACGCGGTCCCCCCACCTCGAGCGAGGCTGGTAGTCTGCCCTAGAGAAATCGGGAAAACAAAGTGGCGGCGCGGAGTTGGCGACGGCGGAAAACAATGGGCCCGGTCACTGGTACCGGGCCCAAACACAGACGATCGGCACGTCGCCGAGGTCTCAGGAGGAGAAAGCTTTTTGCTACGCCGCCGCCGTCCTGGCAGCGGCGCAAGGACAATAGCCCGGCGAGCTTACAACCACATGACAACTCGCCTCACTTCCAGCCATCCACTGTGCAGACAATGCGTTCAAGGAAAGGTTCAACACTCATGGGTGACACGCATCTCAATGTTCTCGGCGTCGAGCTCGAACCCTGCGGCCATGATCCGCTTACCGGTTTCTACCGCGACGGCTGCTGCCGCGTCGGCAAGGAGGACGTCGGCGTCCACGCCGTCTGTGCGGTGATGACCGAGGAGTTCCTCACGTTCAGCGCGAGCCGTGGGAACGACCTGGCGACCCCGCGCCCGGAGGTCGGCTTCCCCGGGCTCAACCCGGGTGATCGCTGGTGTCTGTGCGCGGCACGCTGGCAGCAAGCCCACGACGCCGGTTGCGCTCCGCGCGTGGTGCTCACGGCGACCCACGAGGCGGCGCTGGAAGTGGTGTCGCTGGAAGCGCTCAAGCCCTACGCGCTGGACCTGTCGTGATGCAGGTCTGGTTCAATCACGGCAAGGAAAGCGGCCCCTGGGGGCGCAAGATCACCGCGTTGGCCGACGTGGCGCGCCGCCACGGCCTCGTCGTGGAGAGCCCGGACTATCGCCACACCATGGATCCGGACGAACGCGTGGCCCACCTCCTGGCCCGACGACCGCCGAGCGGGAACGGCCTGATCCTGGTGGGATCGAGCATGGGCGGCTACGTGGCCGCACGGGCGAGCGCCACACTGAGGCCGGCCGGGCTGTTCCTGATGGCTCCGGCATTCTACCTCCCCGGCTACGAGGGGGACGTCACCCCCCACTGCGCCAACGTGGAGCTCGTCCACGGCTGGCGCGACGAGCTCATACCCCCGGCACACAGCGTGCGCTACGCCGAACAGTGCCGCGCCCGCCTCCACCTGCTCGACAGCGACCACGGTCTGGCCAGTGCCGTGACGGACATAGCATCGCTGTTCGATCATTTCCTCGGCCGGGTGACAGCCACCGGTTAGCGTTCCAGGCGGCGCACGCCGCGTTCACGCAGGCGCAGCGGCGGCCTCCGCCGCGAGCGCCTCGGTCACGCTGGCACGGGCGCCTATGCGGTCCGCATACTCAGCGAGGGCGGGCCATTCATCGAGATCGATCGCGAAGAACGTCATCCACCCGAGCACCGTGTAGAGGTAGGCATCGGCGACGCTGAACCCCGACGGCAGGAGGTATTCCTGCTCCTGCAGGGTAGGCACGATCTGGTCGAAACGCCGAAAAAGCCGGGCGCGGAAATAGCGCTTGGCGTCATCCGACAGCTCACTGCTGAACAACGGCGCCGCCCCCGCGTGCACCTCACTGGTGATGAAGTTCAGCCATTCCTGCAGCCGCACGCGTTCCCAGCTTCCCGCAGTCGGCGCCATTCCGGCCTCCGGTTTCAGGTCGGCCAGGTACTGCAGGATCGCCGGTCCCTCGGTGAGCACCTGCCCGTCATCGAGCACTAGCGCAGCGACATACCCCTTGGGGTTGATATCCAGAAAATTACCACCGTCGGCAGTCTTCTTCGTCTTGTTGTCGACCCTGACCAGTTCGAACGGCAGGTCGAGCTCACGCAGGACGATGTGCGGGGACAAGGAGCACGTCGACGGCGCGAAATACAGCTTCATGGAGCCTCCCGGCGATACGATTCCACAGCGAGTGATGCACGGTTCCAGTGGCTGGCTTCTCCCCATCCGTCGATGGGGTCCGCCACTGAATCCGACGCCGCGGATTGTCTCGCCAACCGTTTGGCCGCAGGAAACAGGAATTCCGGCTTGGGGTATAAGCCAAGCTACTTGGCGCGGTTTCGTTTGTCGGTGATTATCCGATTCCCTCAGCGCCGCTCCACTGCCAGGGCGCCATCGATGAAGTCCATGAGAAGGCCAACCGCCGACGATTCCGTGACCGTGGCAGAAGGCGCCAGGGCGAATCGCCGGTAGACGGGGGGCCGCAGGGAATACACACGCATGCCGCAACGGTCGACCGGCAGTGTCGATTCCGGCACGAGCGAGACGCCCACGCCCTGCTGCACCAGAGTCAATGCGCTCGACCAGTCGCGCACGGTCATGCGAACGTCCTCGAGTATCAGATCAGCGCCGCGCGCAAGACTCCGCGCGTTTACCCGGCAACCACCGGTCGCCAGGACGAAAGGCGCCCGCACGAGCTCTTCCAGCGCGATGACGTGCGTCCGATCGCTCCATCCGGCGACGCCATTCCGCGGCGCTACCGCCACCCACTCATCACGGCCCAGATCCACTGAACGGACGCGACCGGCCGGATTCAGAACGACGCCCAGGTCGATATCGCCCGACGCGAGCCACGACTCGACCTCTTCGTCGGTGCCCTCGAGGATCACCACATCGATGCCGGGGTGCTGGCTGCGAAACGCGTCGACGAGCGGGGACAGCAGCCGGAAGAAAACCGACGTGAATGTCGCCAGCCGCACCGTGTCGCCGTGCAGCGATTTCGCCTGCGCCGCCGTGGACCGGATGGACGCCAGCGTGGCGAGCATTTCACGCGCACGGGCGATGATCTCCTCGCCGACCGCCGTGGGCACGGTGCGGTGCGATTCCCGGACGAGCAGCCGGACCCCCAGCGTTTCCTCCAGCTGCGCAATCGCCTGGCTGGCCCCGGATTGGGTGATGCCCTGCTGCTCGGCCGCGCGGGTGATGCTGCCGGCGTCAGCGACTGCCACGAGCAACCGCCAGTGAATCAGATTCATCATGGCAACGACGAAACACTCCATTCCCGGTCTTCGACACCATCCCCGGGCGCGGCGGTGCCACGCGTCCCGTCTTCGGGTCACGCACAGCCACCCCGGACAAGCGCTCGATAGTGGCACCGCACGACCGCGGTCACCACCCCGGCGACTGCGCTCATGGCAACGCACGTGGCGCCTCGTTGCACCTCGTCCCGTGACTCGACGACCGCGTTTCGTTTTCGCACCGTCCATCGGCAGTAACGTATGACTTCCTTGTGACTATGTCAGACATACGGTATAAAAGTGCGGACATTCGAGGAGGAGAGGGTGACCGTGACGACGGCACCGACGCGTAAGAACAATCGTGACCTGGGCCGCCGCATGGCCGAGCTGCTCGCCGCGGAGCTGTTCTCCGGCCAGTATGCGCCCGGCGATTACCTGCCCAAGGAAACCGAGCTCTGCGAGCGTTTCGGCATGAGCCGCGCTTCCGTGCGCTCGGGGCTCCAACAGCTGGTGGCACTCGGCATCGTCACCCGCATCTCGGGGCGGGGCACGGTCGTGGAGGAGTACCGCGACTGGAACGTGCTCGATCCCCAGGTGACCCGCTGGATGACCGCCTATGCCGAGCCCAACCCCGGGTTCCTGCGCGAGATCTTCGAGTTCCGCCACGCGGTTGAGCCCTTCATCGCCATGGTCGCGGCCCAGCGCGCCACCGCGCGCGATCTGGTGGCAATGGAGGAAGCGTTCGAAGGCATGGAGCGCAGCCTCGAGAGCGGGCAGATGAGCTACCGCGAACAAAGCTTCAGCGACTACGACGTCGCCTTCCACGCGGCGATCTACCGTGCGACCCACAACCTGGTCTGGGGCCAGCTGGCCCACATCCTCCGACCCTCGATCATGCTGGTAGTGACCAAGTCCAACGACACCGCCGAACAGCTTCGCGACAGTCTGGAACGCCACCGCCAGCTCATGGAGAGCATCCGCCTGCGCCGCCCGGAGGCGGCCTTCGATGCGGCCGTGCGGGTGATGAGCCGCACCGCCTACGACCTGGGCCTCGGCGAGGCCCGCGACGACTCCGCTGCCGCAGCGCGCTGGCGCGCGCAGTGGCTCGGGGAGCTTTCCACCGACAGCCCTTCCACCGACGACTAGCACTAACGAGTCGAACACAGAGGAGAGAGCGATGACGACGACCAACCGCTTGCAGCACATCGGTGTGGCGGCCGCGCTTCTCGGTGGCGTGTGCGCCGCTGGCGCAGTCCACGCCGCCGAGTACGAATGGACCTTCCAGACCTCGGAAACCTCCGGCGAGCCGCAGTTCGAGATCAAGAAACAGTGGGCCGAGAACATCGAGACGATGAGCGGCGGCCGTATCGAGATCGAGATCCTGCCGGTGGGCGCCGTGGTGCCCTTCGACCAGACGCTGGACGCCGTCTCCAGCGGCATTCTCCAGGGCCATCTCACCGATCCGAGCTATTTCTCCGGCCAGAACCCGGCCTTCGGGATGCTCGGCAACCTGGTGGGCGCATGGGGCGACCCGCTGGAGTTCATGGAATACATGCAGGCCGGCGGCGGTGAACAGATCTACAACAAGCTCGTCGAGCCCTACGGCGTGCACCTCGTCGGTGCGGCGGCCACGGGGCTGGAGGCTTTCCCGGCCAAGCGCCCGATCCGCAGCATCGACGACCTGGACGGCCTCAAGCTGCGCGCGCCCCAGGGCATGGTCTACAACATCTTCGACAAGGCCGGCGCCTCGCCGGTGAATCTGCCGGGCTCGGAGGTGTACACAGCACTCGAGAAGGGCGTTATCGACGCCGCCGACTACACCGTGTTCTCCACTAACCATGAGCAAGGGCTGCACGAGTTCGCCCCCTATCCCAACTACCCGGGCTTCCACTCCCTGCCCATGGTAGCGGTATCGCTCAACAAGGATATCTGGGACGGGCTGCCCGACGACCTCAAGACGATCCTGGAGACGGCCACCGACGCCCTCGCCTACGAGCTCATCTACGCGCTGAAGAAGCGTGATCTCGAAGCCGTCGCCGAGGCCCGCGAGAACCCGGATATCACCGTGGTGGACATGCCCGCCGAGGAACGCGCCAAGTTCCGCCGCATCGCGCAGAAGGAGTGGCAGGCCTGGGCGGAGAAGAACGACCTCACCCAGGAGGTCTACGACTCCGTCGTCTCCTTCCTCAAGCAGCGCAACCTGATGTAAGCGACCCCCGGGTCGATTTCCATTCGGAACGCGGGCCGCCCTTGGGCGGCCCGCCCGCCGAGGTACACGCAGTATGCAGGGCGACAGGCAATTGGAAGAGGCGGTGGAACCCGCCGAGACCGGCGATACGGGCACGCCGCTGGCGGGCGCCCGCACGGTGGTCGACCGCGCCGTCTGCCAGGTGAGCCGCGGGCTTGCGTGGCTGGTGTTCGTCGCGATGGCCATCAGCGTCTTCGAAGTTTTCATGCGCTACGGCTTCAACTCGCCCACCTCGTGGGTGCACGAAACCGTGGTGTTCCTGGTGGCGGTGATCTTCGCAATCGGTGGACCCGCCGCACTCGCGAAGAACGCCCATATCCGTGTGCGCGTGATCTATGACGCCGTGCCGCCGCGCGTGCGCCGCTGGCTCGACGCGCTCAACGATCTCGTCACTCTGGTGTTCTGCGTGGCGATGACCTACGCCGCCTACGTCATGTTCTGGCGCTCGGCCCACGACCCCACTGGCGCGTGGAGCCTGGAACGCTCGGGCACGTCCTGGAATCCGCCGTTCCCCTCGCTCACCAAGGGCGTGATCATGTTCGCGGTAGCGGTGATGACCGTACAGGCAATACTGCACGTGATTCAGTCCCTGCGCGGCCACGGCCCGGGACACCGCGAGGAGGCGGGCTGACATGGGTATCGAGACCGCGACCTACCTCCTCGTCGCCCTGATCTTCCTCGCGCTGCCCACGGGGCTGCCGCTCGCGTTCATAACCGGGCTGGTAGCGCTCGGCTTCACCTTCGGCTGGTTCGGCACCAACGCCCTGCCGCTGGTGACCACCCGCGTCTACGGCTTCGTAACCGAATACTCGCTGGTGGCGGTGCCGATGTTCGTGCTCATGGCCTCGCTGCTGGATCGCTCGGGCATCGCCCGGGATCTGTTCAACGCCATGCGCGTATTCGCCGGTCGGCTCGCCGGCGGCGTCGCCGTGCAGACGCTGGTGGTCGCGTTCTTCCTCGCCGCCATGTCGGGGATCATCGGCGGCGAGATCGTGCTGCTCGGCATCCTCGCGCTGCCGCAGATGCTGCGCCTCGGCTACGACCGCCACATCGCCATCGGCGTGACCTGCGCCGGCGGTGCGCTGGGCACGATGATGCCGCCGTCCATCGTGCTCATCATCTACGGGCTGCTCGCGAGCGAGTCCATCGCGGACCTCTTCACCGCCGCGATCACGCCGGCTTTGATGCTCATGCTCGCCTACGTCACCTACGTGCTCGTGCGCTGCGGCCGCCGTCCGGAGATGGGTCCGCCGATGACCCGCGAGGAGCAGGCCGCCGGCAGCCTGACCAAGCTCGAGGCACTGAAATCCATCGCCATGCCAGCGGCGATCGCGTTCATGGTGCTCGGCTCCATCTACGGCGGCGTCGCCTCGGTGACGGAGGCTGCCGCGATGGGCGTCTTCGGCGTGCTGATCGCCGTGCTCATCCGCCGCGAGTTCTCCACGCGGCTGCTCCACGAGAGCCTCTATCAAACGCTCAACACCTGCGGGATGATCGTCTGGATCGGTATCGGCGCGGCAACGCTCGTGGGCGTGTACAACCTGATGGGCGGCAACCGGTTCGTCTCTGCCACCATTCTCGGCATCGACGCCGCACCGGTGGTGATCATCCTGGTGATGATGGCCATTCTGCTGGTGCTGGGGCTGTTCATGGACTGGATCGGCATCGCCATGCTCACGCTGCCCATCTTCGTGCCCATCGTCGAGCAACTCGGCTACGACCCGGTGTGGTTCGGCATCCTCTTCGCGGTGAACATGCAGGTCTCCTTCCTCAGCCCGCCGTTCGGGCCGGCAGCGTTCTACCTGAAGGGCGTGGCGCCGCCGGAGATCGCGCTCAAGGACATCTTCACCTCGCTGGTGCCCTTCATCGGCATGCAGATGGTGGTGCTGGCGCTGCTGCTGTTCTTCCCGCAGCTCGCCATGTGGCCGCTGGACTAGCCAATGCGCGCGGCAGGCGTTCCGGGAGCCGAGGATGAGCGGCTTTGCCCCGCAAACTCGTGCCGGCCTCCGATGTGCTTACCGCGCACGTGGGCCGTCGGCAATTGTAGGTCGGCGAGCGCGAAGCGCTGGCCGACATGCCGGGCACGGAGACGTCGGCTGCCGGAAGCAGCCGACCTACGCCTACTGCAGGTGAGCGGCTTCTTCGCCGCGCACGTAGCCCGGAATGCGACTACCGCAGGCAACCAACTCCCACGCCGCGGGCAGGCCACCAACGTTGGCAGGCGCGGCGGGGCACGGGGTGACGGAACCCTATGCGGCAGGAACACCGCATTGGAGCCTACAGGGACGTATTCACGGCGTGTTCCGGCACCCCGTGTCCCGCCGCGCCCAACCCCAAACGTTCCCCGCTCTGCCAAAGGCCGCGGAACAGCACCCACACGACCAGTGGCTCAACCCGGAAAAGCCCCATGAAGATCACCCAACTGAAAACCTGGCAGATCCCCCCACGCTGGCTGTTCCTCAAGATCGAGACCGATGACGGCGTCTACGGCTGGGGCGAGCCCGTGATCGAGGGCCGCGCCGCCACGGTAGAGGCCGCCGTCCACGAGCTCGCCGACTATCTCGTCGGCGAGGATCCACGACGCATCGAGCACCTCTGGCAGACGCTCTACCGCGGCGGCTTCTACCGCGGCGGGCCGATCCTGATGAGCGCCATCGCCGGTATCGACCAGGCCCTGTGGGACCTCAAGGGCCGCGCCCTCGGCGTGCCAGTGCACGAGCTCCTCGGCGGCGCCTGCCGCGAGCGCATGCGCATGTACGCCTGGACCGGCGGCGACCGCCCCGGCGACGTCGCCAACGGCGCCCGCGCGCTCGTGGACCAGGGCTTCACCGCCTTCAAGATGAACGGTACCGCAGAGCTCGCCATCGTCGATTCCCACGCCCGCATCGACGAGGCCGTCGCCCGCGCGGCCGAAGCGCGCGATGCGGTGGGCCCGGAGGTGGGCATCGGCATCGATTTCCACGGCCGCGTCCACCGCCCCATGGCGAAAGCATTGCTTCGCGAGCTCGAGCCCTTCCACCCCATGTTCGTGGAAGAGCCAGTGCTGCCCGAGCACCTGCACTGCCTGCCGCAAATCGCCGCCGGCCTGGGCTATCCCATCGCCACCGGCGAGCGGCTGCACAGCCGCTACGACTTCCGCCCGGTACTGGAAACAGGCTACGTGGACGTGGTCCAGCCGGATCTCAGCCACTGCGGCGGCATCACCGAGGGCCGCAAGATCGCCGTGCTCGCCGAAACCTACGACGTGGCCCTCGCCCCGCACTGCCCGCTGGGTCCGCTCACCCTCGCCGCCTCCCTCCACGTGGACGCCGTCTCCCACAACGCGTTCATCCAGGAGCAGAGCATGGGCATCCACTACAACCGCGACAACGACGTACTCGACTACCTCGTCGACCCGGCGCCGCTGCGCATCAAAAACGGCTACTGCGCCATCCCCCAGGGGCCCGGCCTCGGCGTGGAGATCAACGAGGCCTTCGTCGAGGAGCGCGCCAAAACCGGCCACCGGTGGCGCAATCCGGTCTGGCGCCACGCCGACGGCAGCGTGGCGGAGTGGTAGGCAGCGGGGCGGCACGGCAAGCGTAACCACGATAGCTACCGGATAACCTGGCTGATACAGCCAGCGACCGGCGTTATTCTGGAACTATCAGCATCCGCCGATAGCTCTCCCGTACCGACCCCAAGGTTCCGCCGATACCCTTGGGGTTGGGCACCACCGAGGAGCACTCACCGCAACATACTAATCTTCTCAGAAGTATTGTCATACGTCAGAGCACCACAGCGGCCCGGGGGCAAGACGCGTTCGCGCC